>NZ_JBFUFQ010000083.1:0-23911 GCF_056403355.1 Rhizobacter sp. P2_H3
ACGCCAACGCTGCCGACGCCACCGCGAGCCCGCAGACCGCCGTGCAGGCCTTCTACGAGTTGCGCATCGCGCAACTGCCGAACGGCGGCGCGCCCGACGGGCCTGCCCTGAAGCTGATCGCCAGCCTGCTGACGCCGCGCCTGCAGTGCCTGCTGCAGACGGCGCACCGCTACGACGAGGCCTTCCTCGCGACGCAACCGGGCGACAAGCCGCCGTTCGTCGAGGGCGACCTCTACTCCAGCCTGTTCGAGGGCCCGAGCCGCGTGAAGGCCCAGCCGGCGCGGCTGGCCCGCGACATCGCCTGGGTGCCGGTGCGCATGTTCTTCGACGCCGGCGGCAAGAACGATGCGACCGGCTGGACCGACACCGTCGTGCTGAACCGCGTCGACGGCCGCTGGCTGATCGCCGACGTGAACTACGGCGGCAATTTCGCGTTCGGCAACAGCGGCCGGCTCAGCGGCGTGCTCACCGACCAGCTGGAGCGCCCCGATCCGGCGCTGAAGTGGACCGGCCGCGAACTGCGCAGCTGTCCCTGAAGTTGCCAATGAAACAACGGGCCGCGCGCGGCGTGGCACCATGCGCGCCGGACCACCGTCCTCAAACCTCAAAGACAACCCCACGGAGAACCCCGATGAAAGCCACCTTCACCCTCGCCCTGGCCGCCCTGACGCTGGTCGCCGCCCCCGCCTTCGCCGCCGGCAAGTCCTGCGACGAACTGAAGACCGAGATCGCCGCCAAGCTCGACGCCAAGCAGGTCACCGGCTACGTGCTGGAGATCGTCGACGCCGACAAGGTGGGCGACGCCAAGGTCGTCGGCAGCTGCGAAAGCGGCGCGAAGAAGATCACCTACGGCCGCAAATAAGGCGACCGGCCAGCCCGCCGGCTCAGACCGCGCAGCGCCAGTCGGCGCGTGGCGCGGTCGCAGCGATCAGCTCGGCATTCGGCTGGTCGGTGCCGGCCTCCCAAGCGCGGGCTTCGGACTCGCTGCGGCCGAAGCGCATGTGGCGCTCGACGAGCCGGCGCCGCCGCAGCGCGTCGTCCACGTCGACGTACCAGGCTTCGTCGAGCAGCGGCTTCACGCCGGCCCAGCCATCGCGCTCCAGCAGCAGGTAGTTGCCTTCGGTGATCACCAGCGGCACCTCGGCCGGGATCGGGATGGCCGAGGCGATCGGCTCCTCGATCTCGCGGCGGAATTCCGGCGCGTAGACGATGCCGCCTCCGGCCTGCTGGCCGCGCACCCGCTGCAGCAGGGCCACATAGCCGCCGGCATCGAAGGTGTCCGGCGCCCCCTTGCGGCCGGCGCGGCCGAGCCGGGCCAGTTCGACGTTCGCGAGGTGGAAGCCGTCCATCGGCAGCAGCACCGCGGCGCCGTCCAGCGCGTCGACCAGTTGCTGCGCGACGGTCGACTTGCCGGCGCCCGGCGGGCCGACCAGCCCGAGAATGCGGCGGCCGCCGCGTGAGATCAATGCCCGTGCGCGGGCCAATGCCTGTTCGTTCATGCCCGCCAGTGTTGCACCGATGAACCCCGCTTTCCTGTACCTCGACGATTCGATGCTGGTGGTCGACAAGCCGAGCGGCCTGCTGGCCGTGCCCGGCCGCGGCGAGGCCGGGCTCGACAACCAGGCCTCGCGCGTGCAGGCCGCGGTGGCCGATGCGCTGGTGGTGCACCGGCTCGACATGTCGACCTCCGGGCTGATGCTGTTCGCCCGCGGCAAGGAGATGCAGCGCCGCCTCAGCCATGCCTTCGCGCAGCGCGAGGTGCACAAGGAATACATCGCGGTGGTCGACGGGCTGCTGGCGGCCGACCGCGGCGAGATCGACCTGCCGCTGCTCACCGACTGGCCGAACCGGCCGAAGCAGAAGGTCGACTTCGCCGATGGCAAGCCCGCGCTGACCCGCTACACCGTGCTCGAACGCGATGCCGCACGCGGCACCACGCGCCTGCGGCTCGAGCCCGTCACCGGCCGCTCGCACCAGCTGCGCGTGCACCTGCTGGCCATCGGCCACCCGATCGTCGGCGACGCGCTCTACGCGCCGCCCGATGCCCTTGCGAAGGCGCCGCGATTGCTGCTGCACGCACAATCGCTGGCGCTGCCGCACCCGGTCGACGGGCGGCCGATGCGCTTCCACAGCCCCGCCCCGTTCTGACCCCATGCACACCGCCGTCGAGCTCGCCAAGTCGTACCGCCTGTTGAACCACGGGCCCACGGTGCTGGTCAGCGCCGCGCATGGCGGGCAGCGCAACATCATGGCGGCGGCCTGGTCGATGCCGCTGGATTTCAACCCGCCGAAGGTCGCCGTGGTGCTCGACAAGAGCACCGTCACGCGGCAGCTGGTCGAGGGCTCGGGCACGTTCGCGCTGAACGTGCCGACGCGGGCCCAGGCCGAGGCGACGCTGGCGGTCGGCGGCATCTCGGCCCGCGAGCTGCCGGCGGGCCAGGACAAGTTCGCCGCGTTCGGCCTGACGGCCTTCGACGCGAGCCGCATCGAGGCCCCGCTGCTCGAAGGCTGCGCCGCCTGGCTCGAATGCCGGCTGTTGCCCGAGCCGCACCTGCAGAACCAGTACGACCTGTTCCTCGGCGAGGTGATCGCCGCCTGGGCCGATCCGCGCCTGTTCGCCGACGGCCACTGGCTCGACGCCGCGGCCGGCAGCACGGTGCACTACATCGCCGGCGGACGCTTCTTCGCCACCGGCGAAGCCTTCGACGCCAAGGCGCTGCCGCGGCGGTCGTAACATCGCCGTCTCGCGTCCATCACGCCCTCCACCCATGCAGCCCCCAGCCCGCTCCCGCCGCCGCCTGTCGCTGGTGCTGGCGTCGGCGCTGTGGCTGGCAGGCTGTGCCTCTCCCGCGATTCCGCGCGCCACGCTGGAGCAGCAGGTCGCCGACACCGAGCGCGCGTTCGCGAAGACCATGGCCGACCGCGACCACGCGGCCTTCACCAGCTTCCTCGCCGACGACACCGTGTTCTTCTCCGGCCCTGTGCCGCTGCGCGGCAAGGCCGCCGTGGCCGCGTGGTGGAAGCGCTTCTACGAGGGCGACAAGGCCCCGTTCTCGTGGCGCCCCGACAAGGTCGAGGTGCTCGATTCCGGCGAGCTCGCGCTGAGCACCGGCCCGGTGTTCGACCCCGACGGCAAGCCGGTCGCGAGCTTCACCTCGGTGTGGCGCCAGGTCTCGCCGGGCGTCTGGCGCATCGTCTTCGACAAGGGCTGCAACTGCCCCTGACCCCCCTCTTCTTCCTCCCCACGCTTCGTGTCCACACTCCCCGCCGTTCCGCTGTCGCTGTTCTCCCTGCCCGCCTTCATGCGCTTCTGGTACGCGCGGGTCGCGGCCACCATGGCCAACCAGATGCTGATGGTGGCCGTCGGCTGGGAGATGTACGAGCTCACCGGCAGTGCCTGGGACCTGGGCCTGGTCGGGCTGCTGCAGTTCCTGCCGGYGCTGTTGCTGACGCTGGTGGCCGGCCACGTCGCCGACCGGCACGACCGCAGCCGCATCCTCGCGCTGTCGATGGCGGTGCAGCTGGCGATCGCCGGCGTGCTGGCCACCGCCACGCACGGCCACTGGGCCAGCCGCGAGCTGCTGCTGGTGCTGTCGATCGCGATCGGATGCGCGAAGGCCTTCCAGATGCCGGCCCAGCAGGCGATGGTGCCGCTGCTGGTGCCGGCCGACACCCTGCCGCGCGCGATGGCCTTCAGCTCGGGCGGCATGCAGGCCGCCATCATCGGCGGGCCGGCGCTCGGCGGCTTCATCTACGTGGCCGGGGCCGACGTCGTCTACGCCGTCTGCGGCGCGCTGTTCGCGGTCGCCGCGGTGCTGTTCCTGCGCATCGGCCATCCGCACGTGCCGCCGCCGAAGGAGCCGGTGACGCTGCGCACCGTGCTGGCCGGCGTCGGCTTCATCTGGAACCGGCCGGTGGTGCTGGGTGCCATCTCGCTCGACCTGTTCGCGGTGCTGCTGGGCGGCGCCACCGCGCTGCTGCCGATCTTCGCGCGCGACGTGCTGCACACCGGCCCGTGGGGGCTCGGGCTGCTGCGCGGCGCGCCGGCCGTCGGCGCGCTCGCGATGTCGGTCGCGCTGACGCGCTGGCCGCTGCAGCGGCGCGTCGGGCACCTGATGTTCGCAGCGGTCGCGGTGTTCGGGCTGTCGACGCTGGTGTTCGCGGTGTCGAAGGTGTTCGTCGTCTCGCTGATCGCGCTGTGGGTCAGCGGCGCGGCCGACATGGTCAGCGTCGTGATCCGGCAGACGCTGGTGCAGCTCGAGACGCCCAACGAGATGCGCGGCCGCGTCAGCGCGGTCAATTCGATCTTCATCGGCGCGTCGAACCAGCTCGGCGAGTTCGAGTCGGGCGCCACCGCGGCCTTGCTCGGGCCGGTCGGGTCGGTGCTGCTGGGCGGGGTCGGCACGCTGGCCGTCGCAGGCCTCTGGATGAAGCTGTTCCCGGCTTTGACCCAGCGACAACGCCTTACCGGCGATTGACACCCGCCTGCGACAATCCGCGGTTGTCGTATTGGAATGTCGATGATGTCCTGGATGTTGATCGCGGCGGCCCTGCTCGCCGCGCTGGCCCTCGCGGGCCTGTGGTGGGTCCGGCGCCGCGCCGCGCAACGCCGCGAGTTCGTGCCCTTCTCGCTGCCCGGCCTGCCGCAACCGGTGGCCGTCGGGCGGCGCTTCCGCGGCGGCGGCGCACCGGCCACCGGCTGGCCCTCCACGCTCGCCAGCATGCAGTTCGACGATCGCTGATCGAGCGTCGTCCATCGCGATTCGCGATGGGATGTGCCGCAGGCCGTGAAATCCTGCCACCCCTGGAACGGGTGACAAAGCGTGACTTATCCGACATAGCGGTAATACTTCGGCCCCATGACCGAAGCAGCACCCAACCGCCCTGATTTCATCTACCCCGGCGGTTCGCCGCTGATGCACCCGCCGCTTCGGCTGAACCGCTCCCGCATGTACGGCTTCTTCGTGCACGGCGAGCTGGCACGCCTGCAGGCCACCGTCGACGAGACGCTGACCGCGGTGGCCGGCGGCACGATGAGCTTCAAGGTGCTGTCGCCGTTCGTGATGCTGACCTTCACGCAGGTGCAGCATGCGCAGTCGGCCTGGCCATCGGATGCCGCCAAGGGCTGGGGCGAGGAGACCGACATCGTCACCTGGGTGATGGTGGGCCAGGTGCTCGCCGGGCAAACGGGCGTGAGCCGCGTCTTCTTCTACCCGTGCCACATCTGGGTCGACGACTGCATGGCGCTGATCAACGGGCGCGAGCTGTTCGGCTACCCGAAGTACCAGTGCGAGTACACGATGCCGGCCGAGGGCGAGCCGGCCACCCGCTTCACGCTGGCGGCCAAGGGCTTCCAGCCGTTCAGCCCGGAGTCGATGCTGCAGCTGCACCCGCTGCTCGAAGTCACCGCGACAAGCAGCAACGGCGCGCGCCAGGACCTGGCCGGCCTGCCCGAGCTGATCGAGCAGGCGATCGAGCTGCTGGCGGCCAACCTGCCCGGCTTCCTGTCGCTCGACCGCGCCGGCTGGGAGCAGATCGCGCAGATGCTGCGCAGCCCGAACGTGGCACAGATCTTCCTGAAGCAGCTGCCCGATGCATCAGGCATCAAGGCGGTGTACCAGGCGCTGATCGCCGCGCCGGCCAACGTGAAGGCAGTGCGCCAGGTGCAGCTGCTCGGCGACGACTACACCTGCACGCTGCACCCGTTCGCGAGCTTCCCGCTGGACCGCACGCTCGGCCTGCAGCTCGGCGCGCAGCCGGCGATCCTGCCCTTCCACATCGACATGGACTTCGAGGTGCCGGCCGGCGAGGAGCTCTACGACAACTCGCGCATCGCGCCGAAGAAGATCGCGATCCTCGGCGGCGGCGTCGCGGCGATGACGGCGGCCTTCTACCTGACCGACCAGCCAGGCTGGCGCAATGCCTGCGACATCACCGTCTACCAGATGGGCTGGCGGCTCGGCGGCAAGGGCGCGAGCGGGCGCAATGCCGCGCTCGGCCAGCGCATCGAGGAACACGGGCTGCACATCTGGTTCGGCTTCTACGCCAACGCCTTCAAGACCATCCAGCGCGCCTACGAGCTGCTCGACCGCCCCGAAGGCGCGCCGCTGCGCACCTGGCGTGACGCCTTCAAGCCGCAGCAATTCATCACGCTGACCGAGCGTGTGAAAGGTGACTGGAAGCTGTGGCCGATCGAGACCCCGGCGATGCCCGGCGAGCCCGGCCAGGGCGACGAGACGCTGGACCTGTGGCAGATCGTGCAGGTCGGCTACGAGTGGATCAAGCAGTGGCTGGGCGAGCTGAAGGATGCCGAGGCGCATGGCGAGCTCGGCCCGGCGCATCGTGCGATCCCTGCCGACGTCCTGGCCAACCTCCCTGTGGGCAGCTGGCTGCACCGGCTCGCCGCGCACGTCGAGGACGACGTGCTGTCGCTGTGCAGCGATGTCGGCGTCGCGTTCGCCGCGCTGCAGCGCTTCAGCGCCGACCTGCCGGCCGCGCTGCGCGACCACGACCCCGGCCACCACCTGCTGCAGTCGAGCGCGCTGAAATGCGTGCGCACCTGGCTGCATGCGCGCTTCAACGGCCTGCTGGCCGACAGCGGCATCGCCGACGACCTGCGCCGCCTCTACATCTGCGCCGACCTGGGCCTGACCAGCATCATCGGCATGATCGAGGACGAGGTGCTGACGAAGGGCTTCGACGTGATCAACGGCGAGGACTTCCAGGCCTGGCTGACGCGCCACGGCGCGAACCCGCAGGTGACGGTGCGCTCGGCGCCGGTGGTCGGCTTCTACGACCTGGTGTTCGCCTACGAGGACGGCAACTTCGACAAGCCGGACATCGAGGCCGGCACGATGCTGCGCGGCATGCTGCGCGTGGCCTTCGACTACCACGGCGCGATCATGTGGAAGATGCAGGCCGGCATGGGCGACGTGGTGTTCACGCCGTTCTACCAGCTGCTGAAGGAACGCGGCGTGAAGTTCGAGTTCTTCCACAAGGTCGACGAGCTGGTGCCCGATGCCGCCGGCAAGAAGGTTGCCGAGATCCGCATGACGCGCCAGGCGGCGCTCGCCGACCCGGCGCAGGCCTACGCTCCGCTGGTCGACGTGAACGGCCTGGCCTGCTGGCCGAGCGCGCCGCGCTTCGAGCAGCTCGACGCCGCGCAGGTCGCGCTGATGCGCCGCCACGGCATCAACCTCGAATCGAACTGGAGCGACTGGCCCGAGGTGTATGCCGCCGCGTTCGGGCAGCCGCTGCCGACGCGCACGCTGAAGCTCGGCGAGGATTTCGACCAGGTGGTCTTCGGCATTTCGGCCGCATCGGTCGCGCAACTGTGCCCGCAGCTCGTCGCGCGCAGCCCGGCGCTGGCCGCGTCGTGCGAGCACGTGAAGGCAGTCGCGACCCAGGCCTACCAGGTGTGGCTGAACCGCGACCTGCACGAGCTCGGCTGGACGCTGACGGGCCCCGACGGCCAGCAGCCGGTGCTCAGTTCGTTCAGCGAGCCCTTCGACACCTGGGCGCCGATGGACCAGTTGCTGTGCCGCGAAGCGTGGCCGCCGGCGATCGCGCCGAAGAACGTCTCGTACTTCTGCAGCGCGTTGCCGCTCGCGAGCTACCCGCCGTACAGCGACCACGCGTTCCCGAAGCGCATGGCCGAGCAGGTCAAGCAAGGGGCGATCGAGCAGCTGCAGCGGCGCATCGGCACGCTGTGGCCGAAGGCCGTGACGGCGGAGGGCTTCCGCTGGCCGCTGCTGGTCGACCCGTCCGGCGCCGTCGGGCCGGCACGCTTCGACAGCCAGTACTGGCGCGCCAACGTCGATCCGTCGGAGCGCTACGTGCTGTCGGTGGTCGGCAGCAGCCGCTACCGCCTGGCGACCGACGGCACCGGCTTCTCGAACCTGTTCGTCACCGGCGACTGGATCCGCACCGGGCTGAACGCCGGCTGCGTCGAGGCGGCGACGATGGCCGGCATGCAGACCGCGCGCGCGATCTGCGGCCATCCGGCGGTGATCGTCGGCGAGCGGGACGTTTAAGAACGCTTCAGGGCCGCGGCTGATGCTTGTTGTTACAGTCGACCCCTTCATGAGAAGCCCGTCCCGCCACGCACCGCACGCCCGCAGCCTGCGATCGTGCCTGTCTGCCTGGATCGCGGGGCTGCTGTGGCTGATGGCCGGCAGCGTGCTCGCGCAGACGGCGGTGTCGCCGACCGAGCCGGTGGAGCTGACCCGCAGCGGCCAGTTCTACCTCGCCGAGGCGAACGAGGAGCCGCCCGACGTCGACCGGCTGGCCGACTGGCTCGCGCGCAAGACGCCGGTGGACCATGTGTCGCTGCTCGGCGGGCGCTACTGGTTCCATGCGACGGTGCGCAACGACTCGCCGGCAACGCAGTGGGTGATCGACCCGCATGCGAGCCTGATGGAGCACGTCGGCGGATGGATCTACGTCGGCGGCCAGCCGCCGCAGACCTTCGTGACCGGCTACCACGCCGACACGCCCTACATGCTGCACTACGGCAGCGACATCACGCTGCCGCGCGGCAGCTCGGCGCACGTGCTGCTGCGCATCGACAGCCGCTACTTCGCGCGGCTGCCCGGCATCGACATCCAGACCAAGGCCGAGTACCGCCGCACCGTGATCTCGGAGAACGTGCTGGCGCTGTTCGCGCTCGGCGCGCTGCTGACGCTCGCGCTCTACAACCTCTTCATGTTCCTCGGCACGCGCGACAAGGCGCTGCTGTACTACGCGCTGTACCTGGTGACGGCCACGGCCGGCTGGGGGCTGACCTTCCACATCCCGGCGCAGTGGCTGGGCTGGCACGGGCTGCAGTGGCACTACCTGCCGTTCTTCCTGATGGTGGTGTTCAACACCCTCTTCTACATCGAGTTCCTGCAGCTGCGAGAAGCCAACCCGCGGCTCGCGTGGGCGGGCCATGCCAACCTGGTGCTGGCGCTGGTGCTGCTGCCGAGCTGCTTCATCGCGGTGTCATGGGCGCACACGCTGGCGACGATCGTCATCTCGATCTCGCTGACACTCGCGCTCATCGCCGGGCTCGTGCGGCTGTGGTCGGGCTACCTGCCGGCGCGCTACTTCCTCGCGGCCTTCCTCGCGCTGCTGCTGCCGGCGCTGGTGATCCTGCCGGCCAACCTCGGCCTGAGCCAGGACATGGTGCGCAACCCGGAGCTGATCACGCTGCTGGGCAGCACCGCCGACGCGATCCTGCTGGCCTTCGCGCTGGCCGACAAGATCCGGCTGCTCGCGCTCGAGAAGGACGGCTACATGGTGCAGCTGCACCGCGCGCTCGACCAGGCCAGCACCGATTCGCTGACCGGCATCGGCAACCGCCATGCGTTCGACCGCACGCTGTCGAAGCTGACGGCCGCCGACTCGTCGGCCGGGCTGATGCTGGTGATGATCGACCTCGACGGCCTGAAGCGCATCAACGACGAGCGCGGCCATGCGCACGGCGACGCGCTGCTGTGCGAGTTCTCGCGCCAGCTGCAGACGCTGCGCGACCGCGACATGACGGTGTTCCGGCTCGGCGGCGACGAGTTCGCGGTGCTCGGCGACATGCGCCATGAAGACGAGACGCGACACGACATGCGCCGCTTCGAGGAGCGGCTGCACGCCGCCGGCTTCGAGGGCTGCGGCATCAGCTTCGGCATCGCGTTCGGCTCGGAGATCACGTCCAGCAGCCAGCTGCTGATCCATGCCGACGCGCGCATGTACCGCCACAAGTCGACCAAGCGCGACGCCCCGGGCGGCGCCGCGCAGCCCTTCAATCCTCGCCGCGCTTGAGCTTCATGCGCTCGCGTGCCAGCCGGCCGCGCGCCTTCCACTGCGACAGCTGCTGGTGCCGCTCGAGCACGGTCAGCGTGTCGCGCCGCACCTCGCGCAGCAGCTTGTGGTAGTTGCGCACGCGGTCGGCGCCGACGCCTTCGCGCACCGCGCAACCCGGCTCGTCCTCGTGGCGGCAGTCGCGGAAGCGGCACTGCAGCGCGAGCGTCGCGATGTCGTCGAAGCTGAGCGCGAGCCGCGCCTCGTCGGTGTCGGGTCGCAGCGTGCGCAGCCCCGGCGTGTCGATCACGCAGGCGCCTCCCGGCAGGCGGTGCAGCGAGCGCGAGGTGGTGGTGTGCTTGCCGCGGCTGTCGTGCTCGCGCACCGCGCCGGTGTCCTGCAGCTCGGTGCCGGCCAGCGTGTTGGTGAGCGTGGACTTGCCGGCGCCCGACGAGCCCATCAGCACGACGGTCTGGCCGGCTGACAGCCACGGCTGCAAGGCCTGCGCGGCCTCGGCGCTGCGGCCATTGACGGCCAGCAGCTCGACATTCGCCGGCAGCCGGCCGCGCAGCTGCGCGCGGGCCTCGTCGAGGGCCTGCGGCGGCACCGCATCGGCCTTGGTCAGCACGACCACCGGCTGCACGCCGCTGCCCTGCACCAGGATCAGGTAGCGCTCCAGGCGGCGCGGGTTGAAGTCGTCGTCCAGCCCCATCACGAGGAAGGCGGTGTCGACATTGCTGACGACCGGGTGGCGGCGCCCGTCGGCATCGCGCCGCGCGATGTGGCTGAGCGGCGGCACGCGTTCGTGCACCCAGCACTGGCCGTGGGCGTCGGCGGCGCCGATGACCCAGTCGCCGACGGCCAGGCCGGTGTCGTCGTCATCGAGCGCGCGCATCAGGCGTGGCAGCACGCGCGCACTGTGCGAGTGCTCGCCGTCGTGCAGCTCGACGGTCTCGCGGTGCACTTCGGTCAGGCGCATCAGGCGGGCGCCGGGTGGGAAGGTTTCAGGAAGGGACGCGGGAAACGTGGAAAAGGAGGCGGCCTCGGCGGCCATCGCGGGCGTGAGCCCCATCGAGCGCAGGCGCTCGACATCGATCTCGATCATGGTGGGTGGTGTCTTTCATCATCGCAGCCGGCGCACGCGCCGAGCCAGGAGCCCCGTGCGGCGAAGGCCGTGCGGGGCAACGAAGGAATGAAAGCTGTGCCGCGGCGGCAGGGGCGCCGGCGGGAAGATCAGGACCCGAAGAGGGAGTCGGGCTCGATCAGCGCTGGAGCGAAGTGCAATCCGCGGACAGCAGGAGGGCAATGTCAGTGGTTCTCATCGCGTGGTCTCCTTGTGGCTGTGGGAGCGGACCCAACCGGGGCGGCCGGGGACTTCGGGCGCGCAGTGTGGCATGGCCGGTATCCACGCGTCAATGTCATTGCAAAGGCGCGACAATGCGGCTCCCCTGCTGGATTGGAGCGTTGGGATGATTCGATCGCTTTACATCGTCACCGGCGCATCGCGCGGCCTGGGTGCGGCAATGGCGGAACGACTGCTCGCCCCCGGCACGCAACTGCTGTGCATCTCGCGGCGCACCAGCGAGGCGCTGGCCCTGAAGGCCGGTGCCGCCAACGCACGCTGCGAACAATGGGCGATGGACCTCGCGACACCGCTGCCGGTGGCGCACCGGCTGTCGGCATGGCTCGCGCAGATCGACCACACCTCGTTCGACACCGCGACGCTGATCAACAACGCCGGCGTGCTGACGCGCGTCGGCCCGCTGGGTCATGTCGACGGCACCGATGTGTCGAACGCGCTGCGCGTCGGGCTGGAGGCACCGCTGCTGCTGACCGCCGCGTTCCTGCGCGCGACGCTCACGTGGCCGACACGGCGGCGCGTGCTGCAGATCTCGTCAGGCCTCGGGCGGCGCGCGATGGCCGGCCAGGCGATCTACGCTGCGGCCAAGGCCGGGCTCGATCATGCGGCCCGCACGATCGCGCTCGATGAAGCGCTGCAGCCGAACGGCGCGAAGATCGTCTCGCTGGCGCCCGGCGTGATCGACACCGAGATGCAGGCCCGGCTGCGCGACAACCCGGCGGATGGCTTCCCGGACCAGTCGCATTTCGTGAACCTGCAGCGCAACGGCGGGCTGGCGTCGCCGGCCGAGGCCGCGGCCAAGGTGCTGGCCTACCTGGACCGCACCGATTTCGGCAGCCAGCCGGTGGCGGACGTTCGGGACGCCTGAGCCTAGGAACGGTCGAGTCTGGGTGGGGCGGAGGGGACTTCGCGCGCTTCGACGTCGACCACGTTGGCCGGGTCGACCGCCGCACCACCCCGCGTGAAGCCGCCGAACGGCTGGCGCGGATCGACCTTGAAGCGCCGCACCTGGGGCTTGCGGCCGCGCAGCAGTGCCCACGTGATCAGTGTCAGCGTGAGGACGATGCCCAGCAGCAGCAGCCCGGCCGCGAAGACGGCGCCGATCACGATGGCGACCAGGCGAATCAGGAAGGCGAACACGCGGCGGAAGATCATGGACAAGGGGCACCTCGTTGGCGAGCCGGCATTATCAGGCCGGCCCCGGCGCAGGGTCTTTCAGGTCTTTCAACGCTGATTTCAGCCGCGCTCGCCGCGCGCCGCACGGGCCTGCTGCGCGAGCTGCACGTCGCTGGCTTCACGCTTGCCGGTCACGACCACCTGCGGCATCACGATCACCGGCATCTTCTTGCCGGTGATGGTGACCATCGGCATCGTGATCACTTCCGGCGCCACCGCGGCGACCTGCGCGCCGGCCTGGACCCGCGGCTGGCACAGCAGCACGGCGGCGGACAGCGTGGCAACGATCAGCGTCAGTTGGGTCAGGCGGGTGGTGGTCATGTCGGGCTCCAGTCGGTGGTTTGTGTCGTCGATGGAGTCAGTATCGGCAGCCACTCCGCCCGTTCCCAGCGTGTTGCGACGGCCCGGCCCGGCGCGCGGATGAACTGCAGCCGGGCGCGACGAACCGGCCGCGCCTCGGCGAACTCAGCCCCCCAGCGGACCTTGGAACCCGCCCTGGCGGAAGGTCAGCACCAGCGTGTCGCGGTGCGCGCTGTGCTGCGCATCGGCCGACAGCGGCTGGATCGRCGTGCTCTCATGGATCACGCGTTCGTCGTCGAGCATCAGCGTGGTCCACGGCTCGCTCATCGTGAAGCGGATGCCGTTCGGGCCCTCGGCCTCGAAGACCCGCGTCTCGCCGCCCTTCACGCCGCGGCGGCCGACCAACAGCACCGCGACGAAGTCGACGCCGTCGCGGTGTGCGCCCTCGGGCGTCGGCCGGCCGATGCCATCGGTGGTGTCGATGCGGAACTGGTGCGCCTCGACGAACCACGGCCGCGCGCCCTTCAGCGCGCTGCAGGCCTCGGCCATGCGCAGCAGCAGGCGCGCCCACACCGGCTGCGCGACGACGCCGGCCGCCATCGGCTCGAACCAGCGCTCGATGCCGCCGTGCAGCGCGTTGTAGGCCACCGGCTGCCAGTGCGCGCGATGCGGCGACGGCGTGAGCGTCGTGCCGTCGACCACGAAGCAGGAATGGCGGCGCCGCCGGTAGCGGCCGCCATCGCGCAGGTAGCCGTCGGGCGGCAGGTCGTCCCAGCTGGCCTCCAGCGCCTGCAGCTCGGCCGCGTCGGCCGCGAGCCAGTCGCGCAGGCCGGCCGGGCTGATCACGCCGTGGCCCTTGGCGCGCAGGTCGGGCACGAGTTGCGAGGCGGTGACGTAAGGGGGCAGCATGCGTTCGGTCATGCCGCGATGATGCCAGCCCGAAAGCGTCATCGTGCTGCCGCTATGCTTGCGGCCTGCGCCTCCTCAAGCCTTTTCAGAAAGCGGGTTTCATGTACCACGGCGAGCGTTTCAACAGCTTCACGCACCTGGCCGGCCTGCTGCTGGCGATCGGCGGCGGCACGGTGCTGATCGTGCAGTCGTCGCTGCACGGCGATGCCTGGCAGATCGTCGGCGCGAGCATCTTCGCAGCCACCATGATCCTGCTGTACGGCGCATCGACGCTGTACCACAGCGTGCGCGGCGCAGCCAAGCGCGTGCTGGTGAAGTTCGACCACTGCGCCATCTACCTGCTGATCGCCGGCACCTACACGCCGTTCGCGCTGGTCACGCTGCGCGGGCCGTGGGGCTGGTCGTTGTTCGGCGTGGTGTGGGGGCTCGCGGTGGTCGGCATCGTGAAGGAATTGAGCCTGGGCCGCGAGCGCATTCCTTCCGTGCCGCTGTACGTGGCGATGGGCTGGCTGGCGCTGATCGCCGCGGTGCCGCTGGTGCGCGAGCTGCCGTGGGCGGCACTCGCCTGGCTGGTGGCGGGCGGGCTGTGCTACACCGGTGGCATCGTGTTCTACGCGAACGACGAGCGCTGGCGCCATGCGCATGGCGTGTGGCACCTGTTCGTGCTGGCGGGCACGGCCTGCCACTTCGTCACCGTGCTGCTGTACGTCGCATGAGCGGTGTCCTCCATCCGCGCGCGGCCGAGCTGATCGCGCTGCTGCAGCTGCAGCCGCATCCCGAGGGCGGGCACTACCGCGAGTTCTTCCGCGCGGCGTCATCCATCACGCCGGGCGATGGCCGCCCGCCGCGCAGCGCGCTGACGAGCATCGATTTCCTGCTCGGCCGCGGCCAGTACAGTGCGTGGCACCGCGTCGCGTCGGACGAGGTCTGGCACCTGCTCGAAGGCGGACCGCTGCGGCTGTGGCTGATGCCGCCGTCGCTGGATCGCATCGAATCGGTGACGCTGGCGCCGGTGAGCGCCGCGACGCAGCCGCGCTTCACGGTGCCGGCACAGTGGTGGCAGGCCGCCGAGCCGGTCGGCGACTTCGCGTACGTGGGGGCGACGGTGGCACCGGGCTTCGACTTCGCCGATTTCTCGTTCCTGCGCGACCACGCCGATGCGGTGTCGGCCGTGCGCGCATTGAAGGCCGATCTCGCAAGGCTGTCTGGATGAGCGACACACCCGCCCAACCCCGCAACCCGCTGCACGGCCTCACGCTCGAGGCCTTGCTGACCGAGCTGGTCGCGCACTACGGCTGGCCGGGCCTGGCCGAGCGCGTCCAGCTGCGCTGCTTCAGCATCGAACCGAGCATCCCGTCGAGCCTGAAGGTGCTGCGCAAGACACCGTGGGCGCGCGAGAAGGTCGAGAGCCTCTACCTCTTCATGTTGCGAGAAAGAGACCGCGCGGCCCGCGCGAGCAAGCCGCGCTGAGCTGGGCCTTCGAGCCCGGTTTGCCGGGGAAGTTCCGCCTTTCTGCTGCACTGCAACATCATGTTGCAGGCCCTCGAAAAACTTCACGTTGAGGAGGTGTCGCGTTCACATGCGCGGCTGATCCTGCTTGCATGTCGGACAAGCGATCCGGCAGTCCTACTGAGAGAAACAGGAGTGAAAGCATGATCAAACTGAGCAGCAAACTCATCATCGCCTCGGCCGCCTCGCTGATGGCACTCGCAGCGCACGCCCAATCGGTGCAACCCGGCCCGTACGTCGGCGGCAGCATCGGCACGACCAAGTTCCACGGCGACAACATCGGCGGGCTGGACATCGACACCACCGACACCGGCGGCAAGATCTACGGCGGCTACCAGTTCACGCCGAACTTCAGCCTGGAAGGCGGCTGGGTCGGGCTGGGCAAGTACAGCGCCAGCGGCAGTGAGCTGAAGCTGAACAACGGCGTGTTCCTCGACGCCGTCGGCACCTTCCCGGTGGCGCAGGACTTCTCGCTGCTGGGCCGCGTGGGTGTCTACAACGGCAAGGCCGATCGCACGGTCAACGGCGTGAACGACAGCGAGCGCGGCACCGACGTGAAGTACGGTGCGGGCGTTCAGTACGACCTGTCGAAGAACACCGCGATCCGTGGTGAATGGGAGCGGTACCGCGTGAAGGCGCTGGACATCAAGGACAACACCGACCTGTTCTCGGTCGGCGTGAACTATCGCTTCTGATCTGTCGCCTTCCAGGCACCTTCCGGGGCGGGCTGCGTCGGCACCAGCACGCGAATGCGCGTGCCGGTCAGGCCGACCACCTGCCCCGCCCTGATCTTGCAGGTCTTGCGCAGTTCGGTCTGCCCATCGACCTCGACCTTGCCCTCGGCCACCATCGTCTTCGCGGCGCCTCCGCTGTGGCACACGCCGGTGGCCTTCAACAGGGCATCGAGCGGGATGAAGTCGCCGCGCAGTTCGAAATCGATCTGGTTCATGCGGCGAATTGTCGCGCGAGCAGCGCATACGAATGCCGCCGCACCGCGGGATCGTGCGCCCAGGTGTTGATCACGAGTTCTTCCAGCCCGAAATCGCTGGCGAGCGCGCGCAGCTTGTCGGCCACTTGCGCAGCCGTGCCGACAAACGCCTTGCGCCGCATCGGCTCGATGACCGCCATCTCGTCCGGCGTGAAGCCACGCGCGGCGATCTGATCCGGAGACTGCAGCGGCCCGAGCAGGCCGCGGTTGCGGTCGACGCGCCAGCGCTCGCGGCTCAAGGCCAAGTGCAGCGCGGTCTCTTCGGTATCGGCCGCCAGGGCCCAGACGCAGACGGTCGCCTGTGGCTTGGGATGCCGCTCGCTCGGCTGGTAGAGGCGGTGGTACAGGTCGAGCGCCTGCTCGGCGCCTTGTCCGTCGGTGAAGAAATAGGCGAACGCATAGGGCAGCCCGAACTGCGCGGCCATCTGCGCGCCATAGTCGGAGCTGCCGAGGATCCACACCTGCGGCGCATGCTCGCCGCGCGGGTGCGCGACGATGCCGCGATGGCGCAGGCCGCTGGTCCAGGCCTGCAGGTCACGCACCTGCTCCGGGAAATTCTCCGCACTGCCATACGCATGCGGATTGAGCGCCTGCGCGGTGCGCATGTCGCCGCCGGGAGCGCGGCCGACACCGAGGTCGATGCGACCGGGTGCCAGCGCCTCGAGCACGCGAAACTGCTCGGACACTTTCAGTGCCGCGTAGTGCGGCAGCATCACGCCGGCACTGCCGATGCGGATGCGGCTGGTGCGGGCGGCGATCGCGGCCATCACGATCTCGGGCGCGCTGCCGACGATCGTTGGCAGGCTGTGGTGCTCGCTGACCCAGAAGCGCTCATAGCCGAGGGCTTCGCAGTGCTGCGCGAGCTCGAGGGTGTCGCGGATGGCGGCGTCTTCGCCTTGGCCGCTCAATGCGACGGATTGATCCAGGACTGAGAGTTTCATTGTCGCGAGAGCGCTTCGGCGTGATGCGCGATGTGGTCGGCCATGAAGGTCGAGATGAAGTAGTAGCCGTGGTCGAAGCCCGCATGGCGTCGCAAGGTCAACGGCTGACCGGCCGCGTTGCAGGCAGCTTCGAACAGCTCCGGATGCAACTGCGTCGCCAGGAATCGATCGGCCAGGCCCTGGTCGATCAGCAGGTGCGATGTGCGCGCCCCGGCCTTCACCAGCTCGGTGGCATCGTGCTCGCGCCAGGCCTGCCGGTCTTCACCCAGGTAGCCACGGAACGCCTTGTCGCCCCACGGGCTCTGCATCGGCGCGGCAATCGGCGCGAAGGCCGAGACGCTGCGGAACAGCGTTGGATGCTTCAGGCCCAGCGTCAGTGCGCCATGCCCACCCATCGAGTGCCCGAACAGGCCGAGACGGCTCGTGTCCGCCGCGAACTGCGCTTCGATCAGCGCCGGCAGTTCCTGCGTCAGCCAGCTGGCCATGCGCCAGTGCGTGCGCCACGGCGCTTCGGTGGCATCGAGGTAGAAGCTGGCCGCCGTGCCGAAATCCCACGACGCATCGGCCTCGGCGATGCCGGTGCCGCGCGGACTCGTGTCCGGCGTCACGAGCATCAGCCCGAGCTTTGCCGCGTGCTGCTGTGCGCCCGCCTTCATCGCGAAGGTCTGCTCGTTGCACTCCAGGCCGGCCAGGTAGATCAGCACCGGCACGCGTCCCGACGCGGCCTGCGGCGGCCTGAACACGCCGAAGCGCATCGGCAGGCCGATCGCGTCCGACACATGCTCGTGAAAACCTTGCACGCCACCGAAGCACGCCTGCTCCGACAAGGTCTTCACCGGCCCGCCGCCAGTCACGCTTTCAGTCATACACCACCACCGAACGGATCGACTCGCCACGCTTCATCAGGTCAAAGCCGTGGTTGATGTCGTTCAACGCCAGCTTGTGCGTGATCAGCTCGTCGATGCGCAGCTTGCCTTCCATGTACCAGTCGACGATCTTCGGCACGTCGGTGCGGCCGCGCGCACCCCCGAAGGCCGAGCCCTTCCACTCGCGGCCCGTCACCAGCTGGAACGGGCGCGTCGAGATCTCCTGCCCCGCCGCCGCCACGCCGATGATGATGCTCTGCCCCCAGCCCTTGTGGCAGCACTCCAGCGCCTGCCGCATCGTGGTCGTGTTGCCGATGCACTCGAAGCTGTAGTCGGCGCCGCCATCGGTCAGCTGCACGATCGCATCGACCACGTTGTCGACCTCGCGCGGGTTGATGAAGTGCGTCATGCCGAAGCTGCGCGCCATCGCCTCGCGCGCCGGGTTCAGGTCGACGCCGATGATCTTGTCGGCCCCCACCATCTTCGCGCCCTGGATCACGTTCAGCCCGATCCCGCCCAGGCCGAACACGACCACGTTCGCACCCGCCTCCACCTTCGCGGTGAAGAGCACCGCGCCGACACCCGTCGTCACGCCGCAGCCGATGTAGCAGACCTTGTCGAACGGCGCGTCGCTGCGGATCTTCGCCAGCGCGATCTCCGGCACCACGATGTGGTTGCTGAAGGTCGATGTGCCCATGTAATGCAGGATCGGCTTGCCGTCGATCGAGAAGCGGCTCGTCGCGTCCGGCATCAGCCCCTTGCCCTGCGTGCCGCGGATCAGCTGGCACAGGTTGGTCTTGCGCGACAGGCAGAACTTGCACTGCCGGCACTCCGGCGTGTACAGCGGGATCACGTGGTCGTCGCGCTTCAGGCTCGTGACCCCCGGCCCGACCTCCAGCACCACGCCCGCGCCCTCGTGGCCGAGGATCGCCGGGAACAACCCTTCGGGATCGGCGCCCGACAGCGTGAACTCGTCGGTGTGGCAGATGCCGGTCGCCTTCACCTCCACCAGCACCTCGCCGGCGCGCGGCGCCGCCAGGTCGACCGTCTCGATGCTCAAGGGGTGGCCGGCCTTCCAGGCCACGGCGGCTTTCGTCTTCATCAGCAGCTCCTTGCGGGCACCGGGCGCGCAAATGGCGGGCATTGTGCGATGTGGCTGCCGGCGCGTCCGCCTGTCGTGTGGAAACACCGTCACCGGGGACGATTCTCGACACGGTGTGCGGAATGTCCCGACCCGTGGTGTATATTCCGCCGCACAGGTATACGCAAGACTGTGGTTGTGAGTGATCTTTTGCGACGCCGTGCTGGTTCCAGCCCGGTTCTGTTGAAATCCCCGAATAACGCTTGAGTGTCTCTGCATGCGTCGGCATGTGCTGCCGCATTACTACTGATAGAAATAGGAAACGTCCATGACGACGCAAACCGGTACCGTGAAGTGGTTCAACGAGAGCAAGGGCTACGGCTTCATCGCTCAAGACGCGGGCGGCGCTGACCTGTTCGCCCACTTCCGTGACATTCAAGGCAACGGCTTCAAGACGCTGCTGGAAAACCAGCGCGTTGAATTCGAAGTGAAGCAAGGCCAGAAGGGCCTGCAAGCCGCGAACATTCGCGTGCTGTGATGCAGCGCAGGGCGCAAGCCCTGCTGCAAGACGAACGCGGCCCCCGGGCCGCGTTTTCTTTTGGGGAAGTGCTTCCTACCGCTTGACCTGCGCCGTCTCGATCGCCAGCTTGTTGTCGACGCCGCTCACGCCCTTTACCGCCATCGCGATGCGCTCGGCCCGCTGGCGGGCGTCCTCGCTCGGTGCCGAGCCGTACAGCGCCACCTTGCCATCGTGCGTGTCGACGTTCACGCGCAGCGCGCTGAGGTCCGGATCCTTCGCGATGTCGGCCTTGATCGATGCCGTGATCGCCCCGTCGGCGATCGACTGACCGATCTGCGAGGTGCCGTCCTGGCTCGCCTGCGACGCATCGCGGGCCGCGGTCTTCACGTCGGCGACCGACTGCTTCGCGTTCTGCTTCACCTCGTTGGCCGCCTGCTCGGCCGTCGACACCGCCGAATCCAGTTTCTGCCCGACGGTGCGGTGGTCGCTCGAATCGCAACCCGCCGCCAGCGCGACGATCGGTGCGGTCACGCACAGGGTCCACAAGAGCTTGCTCATCTCGATTTCTCCTTCAGTGTGACGACTGTAGGTTCGCCCCCCGGCGCCCCCTGTCGGCGCCCCGCCTGATCGCCTGTCGGACAAGGTCGACATCGGCGCTACCATCAAACGGCATCCCCCAAAACCAACATATCCAGGAGACATCGCGATGCCCACCTCCCTCGAGAACCAGCAGATCCGCCTGGCCGCCCGCCCGGTCGGCCTGCCCACCGCCGACAACTGGCAGTTCACGACCGAGCCGGTCGCCGAGCCCGAGGCCGGCGGCGTGCTCGTGAAGACCCAGGCGCTGTCGCTCGACCCGGCGATGCGCGGCTGGATGAACGAGGGCAAGAGCTACATCCCGCCGGTCGGCATCGGCGAGGTGATGCGGGCCGGCGGCATCGGCAGCGTCGTCGCCTCGAAGAACCCGGCCTTCGCGGTCGGCGACACCGTCAGCGCCACGCTGGGCGTGCAGCAGTACTGCCTGATCCCCGAGGCCGGCATCCGCCGCCATGCGCTGTTCAAGATCGACCCGCGGCTGGGCACGCCGATGCAGTGGCTCAACGTGCTCGGCATGCCCGGCATGACGGCCTGGTTCGGCCTGATGGACGTGGGCCAGCCGAAGCCCGGCGAGACCATCGTCGTGTCGGGCGCGGCCGGCGCGGTCGGGCAGACCGTCGGCCAGCTCGCCAAGGTGAAGGGCCTGCGCACCGTCGGCATCGCCGGCGGCCCCGCCAAGTGCGAATGGGTCGTCAAGGAGCTGGGCTTCGACGCCTGCATCGACTACAAGGCCGGCGCGGTGAAGGACGGCCTGAAGCAGAACTGCCCGCAGGGCGTCGACATCTACTTCGACAACGTCGGCGGCGAGATCCTCGACACCGTGCTGACGCGCATCAACCGCCACGCCCGCATCGTGATCTGCGGCGCGATCAGCCAGTACAACAACACGACCCCGGTGAAAGGCCCCGCCAACTACCTGTCGCTGCTGGTCAACCGCGCCCGCATGGAAGGCATGGTGGTGTTCGACTACGCCGACCGCTACCCGGTCGCCATCGCCGAGCTGGGCGAGCTGCTGCAGGCCGGCCGCATCCGCAGCCGGGAAGACGTGGTCACCGGGCTGGAGAACTTCCCGCAGGCCTTGCTGAAGCTGTTCAGCGGCGAGAACTTCGGCAAGCTGGTGCTGCAGGTCGCTGGCTGAGCCCGGCTGGCCACGGACGGGCGTCCCTGCGGGCAAGTGCGCTGGACGCCTGCCGCATTCGGCACAACACTTGCCCTCCATGGCTGTTCCCGACGCGTCCCCCTCCGATTCGCCCGGCGAGCAGTTGCCGATCGAGACGGCGCGGGCACTGCTGGCCGCGAGTCCCGACGCGCTGCTGCAGCTCGACGCCGCCGGCCTCATCGCCTGGAGCAACGGCCGCCTCGAGGCCGCCTGCGGGCAGCCCCCCGGCGCATTGCAGGGGCGCGATGTGCGCCAGTTGCTCGGCCTGCCGCCGCAGGCTGCCCTGGCGGCCGCCGAACACCGCTGGACCACGCCCTCCGGCACGCAGCGCTGGCTGAGCCTGCAGACACCCGGCCCGCAGCTGCTGCTGGTGCAGGACATCACCGACGTGCGCGCGCTCGGCGACGAGGCGCGCCGGCTCGCCGAGCTGCTCGACATGGCGCAGGAATTCGGGCGCCTGGGCGTCTGGGAGCGTGACATCCCGTCCGGCGAAGGCCGCTGGGATCGCCACATGTTCCGCTTCTTCGGCCTGGACCCGGCCGGCGGCACGCCGAACTTCGCGCGCACCGCGCAGCACATCCACCCGGACGACCGGGTCGACCCGCGGATCTTCGAGTCGATGACCGAGCCCGGCCAGTACGCGCGGCGCTACCGCATCGTGATGCCCGACGGCGGGATCCGGCGCGTGCATTCGCAATGGGAGGTCAAGTCCCCCCCCGGCGGCGGCACGCCGACCCGCGCGATCGGCATCATGGTCGACGACACCGAGGCCTACGAGCTGGCCGAGTCGTTCAACGACACCAGCGCGCAGCTGAAGATCGCGGTCGACCTGGGCAACATCGCGATCTGGCGCCATGACCTGAAGCGCAACCGCATGTACTACAACGAGCGCGCGTACCAGGTGCTCGACATCACGCCGCGGCCCGAGGGCATGGCGCTGGAGGAGGTGCGGGCGCTGATCCACCCCGACGACCTGCCGCAGGTGCTGGCCACCTCGCAGGCCGCGCTGCGCTCGGACCGCCCGGTCGACATGGAAGCCCGCTACCGCCGCCCGGACGGCAGCTTCCGCTATGTGCTGACGCGCCGTGTGGTGCGCCGCGATGCCGAGGGCACGCCGATCGAGTTCGTCGGCGTCGCGCTCGACGTGACCGAGCAGGTCGAGCACACGCGGCGCGCGACCGAGATCGCGAAGCGGCTGGAGATCGCCGCCACGGCGGCGGGCCTGGGCATCTGGAGCCGCGACCCGCAGACCCGCCAGGCCGAGTGGAACGACGAGATGTTCCGCATCATCGGCCGGCCGAAGGAGGCGGGCGTGCCATCGGGCGCCGAGTGGATGGGCGAGGTCGTGCACCCGGACGACCGCGCCTTCATGGAGCGCGTGCGCGACGAGATCCGCGCAAGCGACGCGGTGTCGGTGGAGCACGAGTACCGCATCCGCCGCCCCGACGGCGAGGTGCGCTGGCTGGTGAACCGGGTGCGGCGCGAATTGCGCGATGGCCGGCCGATGCTGTTCGGCATCACGATCGACGTGACCGAGCGCGTGAAGACCGAAGCCGCGCTGCGCAGCGCGAACGAGCGCATCGGCCTGGCGGTGCGCAGCGTGGGCATCGGCACCTGGGAATGGCTGCCGCGCACCGACACCTCGGTGTGGGACGAGGCGATGTTCCGGCTGCGCGGCCTGGAGCCGTCGGACCACGTGCCGAACGAGGCCGAGCGCGCGGCGCTGGTGTGGCCCGAGGACCGCGAGCGGGTCGCGGCCGCGCTCGAGGAATCGGTGCGCAACCGCAGCAGCGCGGCCTATGAGTTCCGCGTCGTGTGGCCTGACGGTTCGGTGCACTGGCTGGCCTCGCGCTCGACGGCGGTGACGGATGCGAGCGGCCAGGTGCATCGCCACATGGGGGTGAACTGGGACATCACCGATGCGCGCAGCGCCGAGATCGCTCGCCAGGAGCGGGCCGTCGCGCAGCGCGAGAGTTCGGCCAAGTCGGAGTTCCTGGCGCGCATGAGCCACGAGCTGCGCACGCCGCTGAACGCGGTGCTGGGCTTCGCGCAGCTGCTGCAACTCGACGCGCGTGCGCTGAGTGCCGACCACAACCACAAGGTCGAGCACATCGCCGCGGCCGGCCGGCACCTGCTGTCGCTGATCAACGACGTGCTCGACCTGTCGAGCCTGGAGAGCGGCAACCTGCGGCTGGACCTGCAGCCGCTTGCGCTGCACGAGGTGGTGTACGAGACCTTGCCGCTGGTGGAGGCGCTGGCGCGCGAGCACGGCGTGACGCTGCATGCCGACCGGCTGCAGGCGACCGTGCGCGCCGACCGGATCCGGCTGCGCCAGGTGCTGATCAACCTGTTGACGAACGGGATCAAGTACAACCGGCCCCATGGACGCGTCACGCTGACCTGCACGGTCGATGCGACGCACGTGACGCTGCATGTGGCAGACACGGGTCGCGGGCTGCGGCCCGACCAGTTGCCGCAGCTGTTCGAGCCGTTCAACCGGCTCGGCATCGAGAACGAAGGCATCGACGGCACCGGCATCGGGCTGGCCGTCGTCAAGGCGCTCGTCGAGCGCATGGAAGGAACCGTCATGGCCAGCAGCCAACCGGGTACGGGATCGCAGTTCGATGTCCGCCTGCCGCGCGACGATGCACCGGCCGCGCCGCTGCCCGCCGGCGCGCGGCCTGCGGCGACAACGCCGGCGCGCGTTCCGGAACCGGCGCCGGGCGAGCGC
>NZ_JBFUFQ010000084.1:0-23268 GCF_056403355.1 Rhizobacter sp. P2_H3
TGGCCGGGCTGCTCGCGGCGGTGCTGGCGCTGCGCGGGCCGCACGGCCGGCGCAGACCCTTGCACACAACTTGAGGCCCCGCATTGGGGCATGATCTCCACTCGACGGAGACATCCCCATGCGCCACTTCCTGACACTCCCCTGCGCCCTCGCGGTGCTCGGCGCCCTGGCCGCCGGTCACGCCGCCGCGGCGACCCCCCTGCCGGACCGTTCGCTGCCGGCCGCCTCGACGGCGCCACGCGCGCTCGGTCTGCTGGTGAAGCTGAAGGACGCACCGTCGCACGAGCAGGCCGCGGCACTCGGCATCACGAGGGCGGGCACCGAGCGGCTGCAGGGCGTGATGCGCGCCTCCGGCCTCGCGCCGCTGAAGATCTCGCCGAACGGGCGCGCGGCGCAGCGGGTCGATTTCGACCACGTGCTGTCGGCCGGCGAGGCCGCGACGATGGCCGCCAAGCTGCGGGCGCAACCGGACGTGGAGTGGGTCGTCACCAACGACCTGGAGCGCCGGCTGGCGCTGCCGAACGATCCGCGTTTCCCGAAGACCGTCAGCACCACCGGGCAGTGGTGGCTGCAACCGGTCAGCGGATCGAACACGAACGTCGCCAGCGACCGCATGCGCGGCGTGCCGGGCGTGCAGGGCGCCTGGGACACGACGCAAGGCAGCGCGACGGTCACGATCGCGATCCTCGATTCGGGCGTTACCAYGCACCCGGACCTGTCGGCAGCGCGCTACTGGCCGGGCCGCGATTTCGTCTCGGAGATCGAGTACGCGAACGATGGTGACGGCTGGGACACCGATCCGAGCGATCCGGGCGACTGGGTCTCGCAAGCGGACCTGAGCAATGCGGCCTTCAGCGGCTGCGGCGTCGAGGACAGCTCCTGGCACGGCACCACGACGGCGGGCATCGCGGCCGCGTCCAGCAACGACGGCACCGGGGTGGCCGGCGTCAACTGGACCAGCCGCGTGCTGCCGGTGCGCATCTCCGGCAAGTGCGGCGCGACGGTCGCCGACATCGTCGACGGCATGCGCTGGGCGGCGGGCCTGCAGGTGCTGGACAGCAGCAACAACACGCTGCCCATCAACCCGCATCCCGCGCGCGTGATCAACCTGAGCTTCGGCGGCAGCAACGACTGCAACGCCGCCTACCAGAGCGCGATCAACGACCTGGCCGCGGTGAACGCCGTCGTGGTCGCGCCGGCCGGCAACGAGAGCGGCAAGGTGACGCGTCCGGCCAACTGCAGCGGCGTGGTCGGCGTCGTCGCGGTGAACCGTGACGGCTTCAAGGCCAGCTACTCGAACTTCGGCGCCAGCATCCAGATCGCCACGGTCGGCGGCGACACCTCGCAGATCGGCGCATGGGGCGGCACGATCAACGACGATGGCCTGCTGACGATCAGCAACGGCGGATTCAGCACCCCCGGCACGCCGATCTACGCCAACGAGTTCGGCACCAGCTTCGCGACGCCGCTGGTGTCCGGCGTGCTGAGCCTGATGGTCAGCGTGAACCCGAACCTGACGACCGCGCAGGTGATCGACGGGCTCAAGCGCAGCGCGCGGCCGCACGTCACGTCGCCGGTGGTCGGCGCGTGTTCGAACTCGAACCCGGGCCGCTGCATCTGCACCACGAGCACCTGCGGTGCGGGGCTGATGGATGCGGCGCAGGCCCTGGTGTACGCGGCGAACCCGACCGGCTACACCGCGCCGAACTGGTCGTCGGTCGTGATCGACACCCCGGCGCTGCGCACCGCCGCGGCCCAGGGCCAGGACCTGCCTTCGAACGGGCTGGGCAACGATCCGGGCAATCCGCCGATCAACCCGCCGGGCGACGATGGCGGCGGCGCCCTCGGCTTCGGCTGGCTGCTGGGCTTGCTGGCTGCGGTGGCCGCGCTGCGGCGTACGGTTCCGGCCTGATCGACGAACCCGGATGGCCATCCGGGCTGCGAATCACTTGGCGCAGCTGCCGAACGGCCGGCCCAGCAACGCGTCCGATTTCAGCGCCATCACCTGCGCCCACAGCGCATCGTCGGCGCGCGGGATGCGCAGCGTGTGGCTCACGCCCGGCGCCGACAACTGCGCGACCCGCGCGGTGCGCACGCCGCGCTGCGTCAGCTCGGCCAGCGCCTTGTCGGCCGTGTCCTTGTTGTCGAAGCGGCCGAGCGACAAGCCGACCTCGAACTCGGGGGCGTTGCGCAGCTCCTCGTACGGCACCTTCATCCGCTTGAGCTCGTCTTCCTTCTTCTGCAGGCCTTCGCGGTTCGGGTACTTGCCCATGTAGACCATCCAGACCGCCGGCAGCTCGTTCCTCACGCTGCTCCAGCTGCCGGGCGGCAAGGCGCTCTGCAACGCGGACTCGGCGCTCGCGATCTGCGCCGGCGTGTACGGACCGGCCTCCAGGCAGGCCAGTGCCGGCTCGCCCGGGGTGCCGGCCGGCGCCGAGGCCGCGCCCGCCGGCAGGATGTGCACGCTGTCCGCGCGCACCTGGCGCGCCAGCCGCTCCGGCTCGCGGTCGCCCTGTGCGCGCACGCCGACCACGCCGTCGAGCTGTCCCTGCGTCCAGGCCCAGAAGCCCAGGTTCGCCAGCAGCAGCAACAGCACGATCGCACGCAGCATCAGGCGTCCTCGGCCTGCGGGTCGGGCGCGCCGCCGTCCGCCGGCGTCAGGCGCACGCTGACCTCGCCGCTGCCGACCTCGCGCGGGCCGTCGGCGGTGAGCACGCGCAGCATGCCGTTGGCACTGACGCCGTCGGCGATGCCTTCGGCCACGTCGGCCTGCGTCGTCGTGATCGCGCGGCCGCGCAGCAGGTCGCGTGCGGCGAAACGGTCGACGAAGGCACCGAAGCCGCGCCGGTTGAACTCGATCAGCGCCTTCACCAGCGGCAGCGCGACGCGCGCGAGCGTGGCCGGCGCGGTCAGCGCGGGGTCGATCTCCTGCACGCAGCCGTAGCCGGTGTTCAGCTCGGTGGCATGCATCGGCTGCACGTTGATGCCGATGCCGATCACCGCCAGCCGCCGCGGGCCGGCCGCCACCGTCTCGATCAGCACGCCGCCGAGCTTGCGGCCCAGCCGGCCCGCGTCGGATCCGGCCTCCATCAGCCACAGGTCGTTCGGCCACTTCAGGCCGATCCGTGGCGCACTCGCATCGCCCGGCGTGCGCGGGTCGAGCGCGTCGGCCAGCGCACAGCCGACCGCGAGCGACAGCCCCGACCAGTCCGGCGGGTTCATCGGCAGCGACAGCGAGAAGGTCAGCGAGGCGACCGGCGCGGCCTTCCAGACGCGACCCATGCGGCCGCGGCCGCCGGTCTGGTGCTCGGCCACCAGCAGGCAGGGCTGCACGTCGGCGGCGCGGCGGCCGAAGGCGGCGCTCTCGACGCTGCGGCGCACCTGCACCAGCTCGGCCGCGGCCTCGTCGATCGCGCTGATGTTGACGCGGGCGCGCTCCAGCAGCGCGGTGTTGGTCGACGAGATGCGCGCGACGACCTCGACGCTGAGCCCCGGCAGCAGCGGCTCGAGCTGCTGCCACAGCGCCTCGGCACCCCAGTGCTGCGGCGATGCCGCAGGCAGCGTGGTGTCGGGGATGTCGTCTTCGGTGGGGTCGCTCATCGCAGCCTCAGCGCTTCGGGGCGAGCATCGTGCCGCGGCAGTTGCGGGTGCCGCAGCGGCATTCGTATTCCTTCTTCAGCTTCGGCGTGTAGCGCTCGTCGATGATCAGGCCGTAGTCGTAGAACAGTTCCTCACCCGGCTTGATCGCGCGTCTCGCCTTGATGAACACGCGGCCGTCGATCTCGTCGGATTCGCAGTTCGGCGTGCAGGCGTGGTTGATCCAGCGCGCAGCATTGCCGCCGTACTTGGCGTCGATCGCCATCTCGCCGTCGTCGAGCTGGAAGTAGAAGGTGTGGTTCGGGTCCTTCGGGTCGTGCGGATGGCGGCGCAGCGCCTCTTCCCAGGGGATCACCTCGCCCTTGTACTCGATCACGACCTCGCCGCGGGCGATCGGTGCGATCGCGAACACGCCCTTGCCGTGCACGCCGGAGCGGCGCACCTGGATGCGCCGGCCGGCGGCCGTGGCGCCGGCGTCCTTCGCGGGGGCGGTCGCTCTGGACCGAGGGGTGGACCGAGGGGACTTGGCGGTGCCGGCTTGCGTCATCGGTTTCTTTGGGTACATTGAATTCATGGGTGCGCGCGCGTGCATGCGTGTGCGTGCATGCGCGCGAGAAGCCCGGATTGTAGAGAGCACGCGCCGACCCCGGCCGAGCCATCACCAGAAAGTCCCATGAGCAAGTCACTGATCATTGCCGAGAAGCCCTCCGTCGCCCAGGACATCGTGCGTGCGTTGACGCCCACCGCGGGCAAGTTCGAGAAGCACGACGAGTACTTCGAGGGCGAGCACCACATCGTGACCTCCGCCGTCGGCCACCTGCTGGAGATCAAGGCGCCGGAGGAGTTCGACGTGAAGCGCGGCAAGTGGAGCTTCGCGAACCTGCCGGTGATTCCGCCGCACTTCGACCTGAACCCGATCGACAAGAGCAAGGGGCGGCTGAACGCGATCGTCAAGCTGGTCAAGCGCAAGGACGTCACCGACCTGATCAACGCCTGCGACGCGGGGCGCGAGGGCGAGCTGATCTTCCGGCTGATCCAGCAGCACGCGAAGAGCAAGCACCCGGTGCGCCGGCTGTGGCTGCAGAGCATGACGCCGGCGGCCATCCGCGACGGCTTCGACAACCTGCGCAGCGACGAAAGCCTGCAGGGCCTCGCCCAGGCGGCGCGCAGCCGCTCCGAGGCCGACTGGCTGGTCGGCATCAACGGCACGCGGGCGATGACCGCGTTCAATTCGCGCGACGGCGGCTTCTTCCTGACCACCGTCGGCCGGGTGCAGACGCCCACGCTGTCGATCGTCGTCGAGCGCGAGGAGAAGATCCGCAAGCACGTCTCGCGTGACTACTGGGAGCTGAAGGCCACCTTCGCGGCGCAGGCCGGCGAGTACGAGGGCAAGTGGTTCGACCCGAAGTGGAAGAAGAACCCCGACGACGCCGAGCAGCGCGCCGACCGCCTGTGGAACGCGGCCGACGCGCAGGCCATCGCCGAGGCGGCGCGCGGCCAGCCGGCGAGCGTCACCGAAGAGGCCAAGCCCAGCACGCAGAGCTCGCCCGGCCTCTACGACCTGACCACGCTGCAGCGCGAGGCCAACAGCCGCTTCGGCTTCAGCGCGAAGACGACGCTCAGCATCGCGCAGGCGCTGTACGAGAAGCACAAGGTGCTGACCTACCCGCGGACCGACAGCAAGCACCTGCCGGAAGACTATGTCGCCGTCGTGAAGGACACGATGCAGATGCTCGCCACCGACGACCTGCCCGGCCCGCTGCGCCCGCTGTCGGCGCATGCGGCGAAGGCGCTCAAGGAGGGCTACGTCAAGCCGAACAAGCGCATCTTCGACAACGCGAAGGTGTCGGACCACTTCGCCATCATCCCGACGCTGCAGGCGCCGCGCAGCCTGACCGAGGTCGAGGCCAAGCTGTACGACATGGTCGTCAAGCGCTTCCTCGCGGTCTTCTTCCCGCCGGCCGAGTTCATGGTCACGACACGCATCAGCACCGTGAAGGCGGCGGGCAAGGAGCACAGCTTCCAGACCAACGGCAAGGTGATGGTGAAGCCGGGCTGGCTCGCGGTGTACGGCCGCGAGGCGCAGGAGGACGACGCCAACCTGGTGGCGGTGGCCCCGGGCGAGCTGGTGCGCACCGAGGACGTGGCGGTCAACCCGATGAAGACCAAGCCGCCGGCGCGCTACAGCGAGGCGACGCTGCTGTCGGCGATGGAAGGCGCCGGCAAGCTGATCGACGACGACGAGCTGCGCGAGGCGATGCAGGAGAAGGGCCTGGGCACGCCGGCCACGCGCGCGGCCATCATCGAAGGGCTGATCCTCGAGAAGTACATGCACCGCGAGGGCCGCGAGCTGATCCCGACCGCGAAGGCCTTCCAGCTCACGACGCTGCTGCGCGGCCTGGGCGTCGAGGACCTGACCAAGCCCGAGCTGACGGGCAACTGGGAATTCCAGCTGTCCGAGATGGAGAAGGGCAAGCTCAGCCGCGAGACCTTCATGGCCGAGATCGCCGCGATGACGCAGCGCATCGTCGCGAAGGCCAAGGAGTACGACCGCGACACCATTCCCGGCGACTACGCGACCCTCAAGACACCCTGCCCGAACTGCGGCGGCGTCGTGAAGGAGAACTACCGCCGCTTCACCTGCGTGGGCACCAGCCCGGCCGAGGACAACGGCTGCGGCTTCTCGATCAGCAAGATCCCCGGCGGGCGCAGCTTCGAGCTCGACGAGGTGGAGCGCTTCCTGGCCGACAAGAAGATCGGCCCGCTCGAGGGCTTCCGCTCGAAGGCCGGCTGGCCGTTCACCGCCGAGCTGAAGCTCGCGTTCGACGACGAGATCAAGAACTGGAAGCTGGAGTTCGACTTCGGCGAGGACGCGAAGAACGCCGAGGCCGGCGAGCCGGTCGACTTCTCCGACCAGGAGAGCCTGGGCCACTGCCCGAAGTGCCAGGGCCGCGTCTTCGAGTTCGGCAGCTCCTACGTCTGCGAGCATGCGGTCGGCGCGCACATCACCTGCGACTTCAAGAGCGGCAAGATCATCCTGCAGCAGCCGGTGGCCCGCGAGCAGATGAGCAAGCTGCTCGCCACCGGCAAGACCGACCTGCTGGAGAACTTCGTCTCGAACAAGACGCGGCGCAAGTTCAAGGCCTTCCTGGCCTTCGACAAGAAGGAGGGCAAGGTCAGCTTCGAGTTCGAGCCGCGCGCCGCGAAGCCGCCTGCCAAGACGGCCGCGGGCGAGGCCGCGGCCGCGAAGACCGCAGCGCCGGCCGAGGCCGAGGCCCCGGCTGCCAAGGCCCCGGCCAAGAAGGCGGTCCGGAAGGTCACGAAGAAGGCGGCCGACGGCGGGGCTTGAATTGGGGTTTAAACGTTACTCCCSGGTATTCATTCATTCTCTAGTCACGACATTTGTCACGTCGAGTCTCTCGTAGCGGCATGTTGTGACTCCTGTGTAGTGCGACACTGCGTCCACTACAAGTGCGCACACACTCGGTTCGGTTACCGGTTGTCACATCTGGCGACCGTCGATGCTCCGGGGTGATGCGGCGGCGCGGCCTGTCGTTGGGGCCGCAGGCGTCAAACACAGGAACAGGGATTCCGAATGAAACTGCGTGACTTCCGATGGCTGGCCGCGGTGGCGCTCGCCGCCTGCGCGCCCTGGGCGCAGGCCCTGGTCTTTGCGGTCAACGAGGGCGTGACCTACCGCGTCCCGAGCGAAGAGATCCGGGCCAAGTACGCCGCGATCGCGGCCGACCTGGGCAAGATCCTGAAGCAGCCGGTCAGCATCGAGCCGATCGGCGACTACCCGTCGCTCAAGCGCGGGCTGGCCGAGAAGGCCTACGACCTGGCGATGGTGCACCCGGCGCACATCTCGATCGCCGCGATGAAGAACCCCGGCTACAAGCTGGTCGCGGTGACCAAGGGCTTCCTGGAGTACCGCGCCAGCTTCCTCGTGAAGTCCGACTCGCCGGTGGCGTCGCTCGCCGACCTGAAGGGCCGCAAGCTGGGCGCGCCGGACGAGGACTCGATCACCGCCTGGATGGTCCGCGCCTCGCTGCGTGACGCCATCGGCGACCCGAAGCTGGTCGCCACCACCTACACCCGCTACCAGGACGCGGTGCCGTTCTTCGTCGAGAACAACCTGACGCAGGCCGGCGCGACGGCGTCCAACGCGGTGGTCAAGGACTGGCTGGCCAAAGGCGGCAAGGTGATGTTCAAGTCCAAGCCGGTGCCGATCAAGCACATCATCGCGAGCCCCAACCTGTCGGCCGAGCAGGTCGAGAAGGTGCGTGAGTACCTGCTCGGGCTGGACGGCACCGACGAAGGCCGCAAGAAGCTCGAACCGACCAAGTTCCAGGGCTTCGTGCGCTACGACGACGCGGCGCTGATGTCGATCGGGACCTGGCTGGGCCTGTAGGGCCGCTGGCCCTGGGGGGCTCGGGTTCGTGCCGGTTGCGCTGCGGCCGCGCGACGCCTAATCTCGGGAAGCCCGGAAACGTTTCCCGAGGAGCCCGCCATGCTGCGTGTTGTTCGTGCGTTCTGTGTTCTGCCCGCTTTGTTGCCCGTGGCGTTGCTGGGCGCCTGCGCCAGCACCCCGGGCTCAGCCACCTACGAGGTCGACCAGCAGAAGGTGGCCGCGATCGACCGCACCGCCCTCGGCCGCGGCGTCAAGGTCTACTGGCTGAGCATGCCGACCAAGCGGGTCAACCCCGCCGCTGCCGCAACGACACCCGGTTGACGCGAGGGCTTGATCGATACTGGGGCGATGTCGCCGCCAGTGCTGCTCAAGCTCCTCGTCATCTTCCTGATCGTCGCCCTCGGCTACCTGGCCGGCCGCCTGCGCTGGCTGGGTGAGAACGACCCTGCGCGCGTGCTGGGCAACGCCGCGTTCTACATCTTCGTGCCGGCGCTGCTGTTTCGCACCACGTCGCGGCTCGACCTCGTCGGCATGCCGTGGGGCACGCTGGTCGCGTTCTTCGTGCCGGTGCTCGCGCTGCTGCTCGGCGTCTACGCCTGGCAGCGGCCGCGCGTGCGTGCCGGCACGCTCCCGACGGCCGCACCCAGCGTGCGCGCGATCTCGGCCAGCTTCGGCAACACGGTGCAGGTCGGCATCCCGCTCGCCACCGCGCTGTTCGGCGAGGCCGGGCTGTCGATCCACGTCGCGATCGTCAGCCTGCATGCGCTGACGCTGCTGACGGTGCTCACCGCGCTGGTCGAGTTCGACCTGGCGCGTGAGGCCGCCGGGCCGCCCCAAGGCCGAACACCGGAGTGCGAAGCACGCAGGTACCCTGATTCGCGGGTGCGGCAGGGGCATTCGAGCGCCCACCTGGGGCGCACGCTGGCGCGGACCGCCCGCAACACCATCATCCATCCGGTGACGCTGCCGGTGCTGGCCGGGCTGGCGTGGAACCTGTCGGGCCTGGCGATGCCCGCGGTGCTGGACGAGGTGCTGGTCCAGCTCGGCCTGCCGGTCGTGCCGCTGTGCCTGGTGCTGATTGGCATGTCACTTGCGTACTACGGCATCCAGGGCGCCGTGCGCGGTGCCGTGGTGATCTCGGTGCTCAAGCTGCTGGTGCTGCCGGCCCTGGTGCTGGTCGTCGGCCACTGGGGCTTCGCGCTCTCGGGGCTGCCGCTGGCGGTGGTGGTGATGGCGGCGGCGCTGCCGATCGGAAGCAATGCGCTGATCTTCGCGCAGCGCTACACGGCGCTCGAAGCCGAGGCCACCGCGGCGATCGTGCTGTCGACCTGCGGCTACATGCTGACGGCACCGCTGTGGCTGTGGTTGCCCGGCGTGCTGGCCTAGGCCAGCGCGCTATCATCCGCCGCGCTGCCCACAAGGCGGCGCCTTTCCTTCAGACGTTGGACAACCCTTCTCAGGACCCACCCCCATGAAACTTCGCGGCTTCCCCCTCCAGGCCCTTGCGGCCACCTGCCTGCTGGCCTGCGCGGGCGCATCGTTCGCGGCCAAGACGCTGGTCTACTGCTCCGAGGGCAGCCCGGAAGGCTTCAACCCGCAGTACTACACCACCGGCACCACGTTCGATGCGGTGTCCGTGCCGATGTTCAACCGCCTGGTCGAGTTCGACACCGGCACCACCAACATCATCCCGGCGCTGGCCGAGAGCTGGAGTGCCGCCGCCGACGGCCTGAGCTACACCTTCAAGCTGCGCAAGGGCGTCAAGTTCCACAGCACCGCCAAGTTCACGCCGACGCGCGACTTCAACGCCGACGACGTGCTGTTCTCGTACAACCGCATGGCCGACCCGAACCACCCGCTGGCCAAGACCCAGCCGGGCGCGACCTACGCGTACTTCGAGGACATGGGCATGAAGGACATCGTCGAGCGCGTCGAGAAGGTCGACGCGATGACGGTCAAGTTCGTGCTGAAGAAGGCCGAGGCCCCGTTCATGGCCAACATGGCGATGGACTTCGCGTCGATCCTGTCGGCCGAGTACGGCGAGAAGATGAAGGCCGCCGGCACGCCCGAGGCGCTCGACCGCGAACCGGTGGGCACCGGCCCGTTCCAGTTCGTCTCGTACCAGAAGGATGCGGTGATCCGCTACAAGGCCTTCGACGCCTACTGGGGCGGCCGCCCGAAGATCGACAACCTGGTGTTCGCGATCACCACCGACGCCTCGGTGCGCTACGCCAAGCTGAAGACCGGCGAGTGCCATGTGATGGCCTTCCCGAAGCCGGCCGACGTCGCGCTGATGAAGACCGACCCGAACATCAACCTGGTGCAGCAGAACGGCCTGAACGTCGGCTACATCGCGTTCAACGTCGAGAAGAAGCCGTTCGACAACAAGCAGGTGCGCCAGGCGCTGAGCATGGCCGTCAACAAGAAGGCGATCCTCGACTCGGTGTTCCAGGGCGCCGGCCAGCCGGCCAAGAACCCGATCCCGCCGACGCTCTGGTCGTACAACGACAAGGTCACCGACTACGCGTATGACCCGGCCAAGGCCAAGGAACTGCTGGCCAAGGCGGGCTTCCCGAACGGCACCGAGGTCGAGCTGTGGTACCTGCCGGTGACCCGCCCGTACAACCCGGACGGCAAGCGCATGGCCGAATTGATCCAGGCCGACTGGGAGAAGATCGGCGTGAAGACCAAGCTGATCACCTTCGAGTGGGGCGAGTACCGCAAGCGCAGCAAGACCGGTGAACAGCACGCGATGATGTTCGGCTGGTCCGGCGACAACGGCGACCCCGACAACTTCTTCGTGCCGCTGCTGGGCTGCTCGGCGGTGAAGGGTGGCGGCAACGTCGCGCGCTGGTGCGACAAGGGCTTCGAGGAGCTGGTGCAGAAGGCCAAGGCCGTGACGAAGCAGGCCGACCGCGCCGCGCTGTACGCCAAGGCCCAGGAGATCGCGCACGAAGAAGCGCCGTGGATCCCGATCGCCCACTCGGTGCGCTTCGATCCGGTGCGCAAGGAAGTGATCGGCTACAAGATGGATGCCACGGCGCACCATTACTTCACCAAGGTCGACCTCGCGAAATGACGACCCCTCGGCCGGCGGGTACGCCGGCCGATCCCCCGAGGGGATGCGGGCCGGCTTGGGGCGGCCCGGCGCTCGGCCCGCTCCTCGCTTGGCACCTTCCACATGATTTCCTTCCTCGCCAAACGCCTGTCGCTGGTGCTGCCGACCTTCATCGGCATCACGTTGCTGGTGTTCTCGCTGATCCGCCTGCTGCCGGGCGACCCGGTCGAAGCCATGTCCGGCGAACGCGGCATGACGCCCGAGCGCTACACGCGCCTGGTGCATGAGTTCGGCCTCGACCGCCCGCTGTGGCAGCAGTACCTCGACTACGTCTGGCGCGCGCTGCATGGCGACCTGGGCCTGTCGACCATCACGCACGAGCCGGTCTTCCGCGAATTCCTGACGCTGTTCCCGGCCACCATCGAGCTGTCGATGGTCGCGCTGTTCCTCGCGCTCGCGATCGGCCTGCCGGCCGGCATCCTGGCCGCGATGAAGCGCAACACCGTCTACGACTACACCGTGATGGGCGCCTCGCTCACCGGCTACTCGATGCCGATCTTCTGGTGGGGCCTGCTGCTGATCCTGCTGTTCTCGGTCACGCTCGGCTGGACGCCGGTGTCGGGCCGCATCGCGATCCAGTTCGACATCCCGCCGGTCACCGGCTTCATGCTGATCGACTCGCTGCTGTCCGATGACCCCGGTGCGTTCCGCAGCGCAGTCTCGCACCTGATCCTGCCGGCGGTCGCGCTCGGCACCATCCCGCTGGCGGTGATCGCGCGCATGACGCGCTCGTCGATGCTCGAGGTGCTGCGCGAGGACTACGTGCGCACCGCGCGCGCCAAGGGCGCGTCGACCTGGCGCGTGGTCGGCATCCATGCCCTGCGCAATGCGCTGATCCCGGTCGTCACGACGGTGGGCCTGCAGGTCGGCACGATGCTGGCCGGCGCGATCCTCACCGAGACGATCTTCTCGTGGCCCGGCATCGGCAAGTGGCTGGTCGAGGCGATCCACCGGCGYGACTACCCGGCGGTGCAGGGCGGCATCCTGATGTCGGCCACCGTGATCATCGCGGTCAACCTGGTGGTCGATCTCCTGTACGGCGTGATCAACCCACGCATCCGGCACCACTGAGGGCGGCACGATGAATCCAGCAAGCCCCCCGCAAGCCACCGTCACCGCATCGCCCGAGACCGGCACCCCGCCGACGCAGCTCGTCGAGCTGTGGCGCGATTTCCGCCGCAACCGCGGCGCGATCATCGGCCTCGCGGTCGTCATCGCGCTGCTGCTGTGCGCGCTGCTGGCCGACGTGATCGCGCCCTATTCGCCGTCGGAGCAGTACCGCGACGCGACGCTGCATGCACCGTCGTGGGAGCCGGTCAACGGCCACCGCTTCCTGCTCGGCACCGATCCGGTCGGGCGCGACGTGCTGTCGCGGCTGATCCACGGCACGCGGCTGTCGCTGCTGATCGGCCTGGTGTCGGTCGGGCTGTCGCTGAGCATCGGCGTCGTGCTCGGCCTGCTGGCCGGCTTCTTCCGCGGCGGCATCGAGTTCACGATCATGCGGCTGATGGACATCATGCTGGCGCTGCCCAGCCTGCTGCTCGCGGTGTCGGTGGTGGCGATCCTCGGCCCCGGGCTGATGAACGCGATGTACGCGATCGCGATCGTGATGCTGCCGCACTTCGTGCGGCTGACGCGCGCCGCGGTGATCGGCGAGCTGGGCAAGGACTACGTCGCCGCGTCGCGGCTGGCCGGTGCCGGCACGCTGCGGCTGATGTTCGACACCGTGCTGCCGAACTGCGCTGCGCCGCTGATCGTGCAGGCCACGCTCGGCTTCTCGACCGCCATCCTCGATGCGGCTGCGCTCGGTTTCCTCGGCCTGGGCGCGCAGCCGCCGACGCCCGAATGGGGCTCGATGCTGGCCAGCGCGCTGGAGTTCATCCAGAGCGCGTGGTGGGTCGTCACGCTGCCGGGTCTCGCGATCCTGGTGTCGGTGCTGGCCTTCAATTTGATGGGCGACGGGCTGCGCGACGCGCTGGACCCGAAGCTGAAGAGATAAGACCGATGCCCTTGCTCGAAGTGGATCAACTGCGGGTCGAGTTCGGCCCGGTCGCGTCGCCGTTCAAGGCGGTCGACGGCGTGAGCCTGCGCATCGATGCGGGCGAGGTGGTGGGCATCGTCGGCGAATCGGGCTCGGGCAAGAGCGTGACCGCGCTCGCGCTGATGGGCCTGATCGACGAGCCCGGCCGGGTCTCGGCGCAGGCGCTGCGCTTCGACGGCCATGATTTGCTGACGATGCCGCTGAAGCAGCGCCGGCAGATGCTGGGCCGCGACATCGCGATGATCTTCCAGGATCCGATGAGCAGCCTGAACCCGTGCTTCACGGTGGCCTACCAGCTGATGGAGACGCTGCGCATCCACGAGGGCGGCTCGAAGAAGGCGCTGCGGGCGCGCGCACTGCAGCTGCTGAAGGACGTGGAGATTCCCGATGCCGAGCGGCGGCTCGATGCCTATCCGCACCAGCTGTCGGGCGGCATGAGCCAGCGCGTGATGGTCGCGATGGCGATCGCCTGCAACCCGCGGCTCCTGATCGCCGACGAGCCGACCACCGCGCTCGACGTGACGATCCAGGCGCAGATGCTCGCGCTGCTGCTGCGCCTGCAGCGCGAACGCGGCATGGCGCTGATGCTGATCACGCACGACCTGGGCGTGGTCGCCGAGGTCGCGCAGCGCGTGCAGGTGATGTACGCCGGCGAGGTGGTCGAGACGGCCGGCGTGCCGCGCATCTTCGAGGCGCCGCGCCACCCGTACACCGAGGCGCTGCTGTCGGCGCTGCCGGAGCACAACATCGGCCGGCGCCGGCTCAGCTCGATGCCCGGCGTGGTGCCGGGGGCGTACGACCGGCCGGGCGGCTGCCTGCTGTCGCCGCGCTGCCCGCGCGTGCAGGACAGGTGCCGTGCCGAGCGGCCGGCGCTGTACGGGCCCGAAGGCGCGCAGGCGCGCTGCTTCTTTCCGTTGACCGAGGTGGCGGCATGACGACCGAACGTGATGAAGTCGTGCTCGTCGCCAACGACCTGGCCAAGCACTACCCGGTCTCGCAGGGCTTCCTGAAGCCGAAGGCGCTGGCGCGCGCGCTCGACGGCGTGTCGTTCGAGGTGAAGGCCGGCCGCACGCTGGCCGTGGTCGGCGAATCCGGCTGCGGCAAGAGCACGCTCGCGCGCCAGATCACGATGATCGAGGCGCCGACCACCGGCCACCTGGTGCTGGCCGGCGTCGACGTCGCGAACGCCGATGCGGCCACCCGCAAGCGGTTGCGCCGCGAGGTGCAGATGGTGTTCCAGAACCCGTTCGCAAGCCTGAACCCGCGCAAGAGGATCGGCCATGCGCTCGAGGAGCCGCTGGTCATCAACACCACGCTGTCGGCCGCCGAACGCACCGAGCGCGCGCGCGCGATGATGGCGCGCGTCGGGCTGCGCCCGGAGTTCCACCAGCGCTATCCGCACATGTTCTCCGGCGGCCAGCGCCAGCGCGTCGCGATCGCGCGCGCGCTGATGCTTTCGCCGCGCATCGTCGTCGCCGACGAGCCGGTGTCGGCGCTCGACGTGTCGATCCAGGCCCAGGTGCTGAACCTGCTGATGGACCTGCAGGAAGAGACGCAGGTGGCCTACGTCTTCATCTCGCACAACCTGGCGGTGGTCGAGCTGATCGCCGACGAGGTGCTGGTGATGTACCTCGGCAAGGTGGTCGAGAAGGCGCCGAAGCGGCAGCTGTTCGCCGCGCCGCGCCACCCGTACACGCGGGCCTTGCTGGCGAGCACGCCACGCATTGATGCCGCCTCGCGCGCGCAGAAGGCGGTGCTGGCCGGCGAGCTGCCGTCGCCGCTGAACCCGCCGAGCGGCTGCGCGTTCCACAAGCGCTGCCCGCATGCGATCGAGCGCTGCCGCGTCGAGGTGCCGGTGCTGGCCGAGGTGGCGCCGGGGCAACTGGCGGCCTGCCATCGCTCGGAGGAGCTGGCCTGACAGGGCGATTCCCGCAACGACCCTGGCCGGCATGGGGTTTGCGACAATCGCCCCCATGACCTCGAACGACCTCCAGGCCGCGATCGCCCACATGGGCGCCGGGGCACGCGCCGCCAGCAGTCGAATGGCTGCCGCCTCCACCGCCGCGAAGAACGCCGCGCTGCTCGCGCTGGCGCGCCGGCTGCGCGAAGACGGCGGCGCACTCGCCCAGGCCAACCAGCAGGACATCGACGCCGCCGTGGCCGCCGGCCTGGCCGCCCCGATGGTCGATCGCCTGAAACTCACGCCCAAGGTGCTGGCCACCGTCGCCGAAGGCTGCGAGCAGATCGCCGCGATGCCCGACCCGATCGGCGAGATCACCGGGCTGCGCCGCCGGCCGAGCGGCATCAGCGTGGGCCAGATGCGCGTGCCGCTGGGCGTGTTCGGCATGATCTACGAGAGCCGCCCGAACGTGACCATCGAGGCCGCATCGCTCGCGATCAAGAGCGGCAACGCCTGCATCCTGCGCGGCGGCTCGGAAGCCATCCATTCGAACCTCGCGCTGTGGAAGCTGGTGCAGGCGGCGCTGGCCGAGGCCGGCCTGCCGCCCGATGCGGTGCAGCTGGTGCAGACCACCGACCGCGCCGCCGTCGGCCACCTGATCTCGTCGCCGGAAGCGGTCGACGTGATCATCCCGCGCGGCGGCAAGGGCCTGATCGAGCGCATCAGCCGCGAGGCGCGCGTGCCGGTGATCAAGCACCTCGACGGCAACTGCCACGTCTACGTCGATGCGCAGGCCGATCTGGAACTCGCGCTGCGCGTGACCGACAACGCGAAGACGCAGAAATACAGCCCCTGCAATGCGGCCGAATCGCTGCTGGTGCACCGCGACATCGCGGCCGCCTTCCTGCCGCGCCTGGGCGCACTGTGGGCGCCGAAGGGCGTCGAGATGCGCTGCGATGCGGGTGCGCTCGCGCTGCTGCAGCCGGTGGCCGGGCTCACGCTCACGGCCGCGAGCGAGCAGGACTGGAACGAGGAATACCTCGCCCCGATCATCAGCGTGAAGCTGGTGGATGGCGTCGACGAGGCGATCGCGCACATCAACCGCCACGGCTCGCACCACACCGATGCGATCCTCACCGAGCACCACGGTCACGCGATGCGCTTCCTGCGCGAGGTCGATTCGGCCAGCGTGATGGTCAATGCCAGCACGCGCTTCGCCGATGGCTTCGAGTACGGGCTGGGCGCCGAGATCGGCATCAGCACCGACAAGTTCCACGCGCGCGGCCCGGTCGGCCTGGAAGGGCTCACGTCGATGAAATGGGTCGTGCTCGGCCAAGGGGAAGTGCGCACATGAGCGATCCGCGATCCGCCCTGGTGCTGTTCTCCGGCGGCCAGGATTCCACCGCCTGCCTCGCATGGGCACTCGAAAGCTATGCCCACGTCGAGACCATCGGCTTCGACTACGGCCAGCGCCACGTCGTCGAGCTGGAATGCCGGCTCAACGTGCGCGCGCAACTGCATGCGAAGTTCCCGCGCTGGGCCGGCAAGCTCGGCGACGATCATTTGCTCGACCTGCAGCTGCTCGGCCAGATCTCCGACACCGCGCTGACCAAGTCGCGCGCGATCGAGATGAACGCGAGCGGCCTGCCGAACACCTTCGTGCCGGGCCGCAACCTGTTGTTCTTCACGTTCGCCGCCGCCGTGGCCTACCGCCGCGGGCTCAGCGTGCTGGTGGGTGGCATGTGCGAGACCGACTTCTCGGGCTACCCCGATTGCCGCGACAACACGCTGAAGGCGCAACAGGTCGCGTTGAGCCTCGGCATGGACACGCCGATGACGATCGAGACGCCGCTGATGTGGCTCGACAAGGCGCAGACCTGGGCGCTGACCGACGAACTGGGCGGCGAAGCGCTGACCGAGATCGTCGTCGAGCACACCCACACCTGCTACCTCGGCGAGCGCACGCAGCGCCACGAGTGGGGCTACGGCTGCGGGCAGTGCCCGGCCTGCGCGCTGCGCTCGCGCGGCTACGGTGCATGGCGCCGTCACGGCGCGATGCCGTTCGCCGACACCGAACGCGCCGGCTGAGCCGACAGCCACGGCGCGAGGGCGCGCCGGCCGTCCGGCGTCAGCGTCAACGCGCGTGAGCCGTCGACGCGGCGCAGCCAGCCGTGCTCGATCGCGTGGTCGAGCAGGCTGACGGCCAGGCCCCCGGCGAGGTGGTCGCGGCGCTCCGACCAGTCGAGGCACGCATAGGCCTGGCGCTTGGCCCCGGCCGCCGGCAACGTGACGCCCAGCGTCTGCAGTTCGTGGCGGCCGACGTCGGTCAGCACGAACTGGCCGTCGCGCGGCACCAGCGTGCCGCGCGCCAGCAGCCCGTCGAACAGCGCGACGCCCAGTTCGCCGGCCAGGTGGCTGTAGCAGGTGCGCGCGGCCTTCAGCGGCTTGTAGGCGCCGTGGTTCCACTTGTCGGCGCTGCCGGCGCGCTCGGCCACCAGCGACAAGGCCTCCAGCGCGTGGCCGATGTCGGCATCGGCGAGCCGGAAGTAGCGGTGCCGGCCCTGCGTGCGCACGACGACCAGCTCGTTGTCGACCAGCTGCGTCAGGTGCGTGCTCGCGGTCTGCGCGGTGACGCCCGCCACCTCGGCCAGCTCGCCGGCCGCGAGGTACTGGCCACCCATCAGCGCGGCCAGCATGCGGGCGCGGGTCGGGTCGCCGATCATCGCGGCGATGCGGGCGAAGCGCGGTTCAGGACTGCTCATGGCCGGATCCTCGCACGTGCTCAGCGCAGCACCGAGCGCAACGCCAGGTAGGCACCGAGCAGCCAGAGTCCGGTGAAGAACACACGCTTGAAGGTCTCCGGCTGTACCGCGCGTCGCAGCCGCTGGCCGAGGCCCATGCCGAGCAGGGCCGGCAACAGCGCCAGCAGCGAGCTGCCGGCGGCCTGTGCATCGAGCGCACCGCCATGGCGCAGGCTGACGGCCAGCGCGACAGTCGACACCAGGAACGAGATGCCGAGCGCGCGCACCAGATCGTCCTTCGCCAGGCCGAGCGCCTGCAGCCAGGGCACGGCCGGGATCACGAACACGCCGGTCGCGGCGGTGACGAGGCCGGTGGCCATGCCGATCCACGGCGCCAGCCACGGCTCGAGCCGCGCCGGCACCTGCAGCCGCACCGACAGCAGCCCCAGGCTGGCATAGGCGAGCAGCGACAGCCCGAGCGCGAGCCCGGCCCAGCCCGGCGCATGGCCGGCGCTCAGCCAGCCGGCGCCGAGCGCGACACCGGCGCACACGCCGATCAGCAGCGTCGCCAGCCGGCGCAGCAGCGCGCCGAAGCCCGGCCCGGCGATCTGCCAGAGGTTGGTGACGAACGACGGCACGACCAGCAGCGCGGCCGCCTGCGCCGGCGGCATCACGACGCTCAGCAGGCCCATCGAGATGGTCGGCAGCCCGAGGCCGATCACGCCCTTCACGAAACCGGCGAGGGCGAAGACGAAACCGGCGAAGGCCAGCAGCAGCATCAGGTCGAGGGAGGTCATGGGGATTCCTGGGAGCGATGCCGGATCGTCGCGCCGGTGGCCCATTGATTGCTTCGGGCTGGATCGAAGTATCGGATTTCACAGACCTGCCACATGCCGTCGCGACACTCCACGCTTCGCCCGACGGCGACCACACAACGAGGAGCGAGGATGATGTTCGATCGACGCATGGGTTGGAAGCTGGGTGCAGGGCTCGGCGCCATCGCCCTGGGGGCCGGCCTGCTGGCCTGCGGTGGCAGCGACGACGCCGCACCGGCGGCACCGGTGGTCGCAGCCGGCACGACCGCGCAGCTCGCGCTGCTGGAAACCACCGACCTGCACACCAACGTGCGCAGCTACGACTACTTCAAGCTGGCCGATGACACGACGCTCGGCTTCGAGCGCACCGCGACGCTGATCAAGACCGCGCGCGCCGAGTTCGCCAACTCGATGCTGGTCGACAACGGCGACACCATCCAGGGTACCGCGGTGTCCGACTACCAGGCGCTGGTCAAGCCGATCGCCTGCACCGACACGCTGGCGATCTACAAGGCGATGAACGCCGCCGGCTACGACGTGGGCGGCATCGGCAACCACGAGTTCAACTACGGCCTGCCCTACCTGGCGCAGGTCACCGGCAACAAGTTCGACGTCGACGGCATGCCGGCACTGAGCACGCAGCCGACCTGCGCCGGCCCGGCCTTCCCGCAGGTGCTGGCCAACGTCTACAGCGTCAAGAGCAAGCAGCCGCTGTTCACGCCGTACACCATCGTCACGAAGACGCTGAAGGCCAAGGACCCGGCCGGCAAGGACGTGAGCGTGCCGGTCAAGGTCGGCTTCATCGGCTTCGCGCCGCCCGCCATCCTGGCCTGGGACAAGCGCTGGCTGGACGGCAAGGTCTACACCGAAGGCGTGAAGGAAACCGCCGAGAAGTTCATCCCCGAGATGAAGGCCAAGGGCGCCGAGCTGATCGTCGTGATCTCGCACGGCGGGCTCGACGCCGGGGCCTACTCGCCGACGATGGAGAACGGCAGCTGGCACCTGTCGAAGGTGGCCGGCGTCGATGCGATGCTGATCGGCCACTCGCACCAGATCTTCCCGGACGCGAAGAGCACCGTCGGGCAGTTCAACCAGACCGGTGTCGACAAGGTCAAGGGCACGGTCAACGGCGTGCCGACCGTGATGGCCAACTTCTGGGGCAAGCACCTGGGGGTGATCGGCCTGAACCTGAAGCACGACGGCAGCAAGTGGACGGTCGACACGACGAAGACCACGGTCGAGGCACGTTCGACGCAGAACGCCGACAAGACCTATGTCGCGGTCGATGCGACGGTCGCCCCGCTGATCGAGGCCGAGCACCAGGCGACCATCGCGTACGTGAAGACGCCGGTCGGCACGACCGATTTCCGCATGACGACCTACTTCGCCGACGTGGGCGAGCCCGGCGCGATCGAGATCGTCAACCAGGCGCAGGCGGACTACGTCTCGGCCTACATCCAGGCCAACCTGCCGGAGTTCAAGACGCTGCCGGTGCTGTCGGTCAGCGCGCCGTTCAAGTCCGGCTTCGGCGGCGGCAACGACTTCACCGACGTGGCCGCCGGCCCGCTCGCGATCAACAACGCGGCCGACCTGTACCTGTACCCGAACACCATCTATGCAGTGAAGGTGACGGGTGCCGACATCAAGGCCTGGCTGGAGACCGCGGCCAAGCGCTTCAACACGATCAACCCGGCGTTGACCACGGCGCAGGAGCTGGTCAGCACCTACCCGGGCTACAACTTCGACATGTTCACGTCGGCCGACATGCAGTACGAGATCGACGTGACGCAAGCGGTCGGCAGCCGCATCAAGAACCTCATGTACAAGGGCGCGGCGATCGACGCGGCGGCGCAGTTCGTCGTCGCGACCAACAACTACCGCGCGAGCGGCGGCGGCAGCTTCCCCGGCCTGGACGGCAGCAAGACGATCTACGCGTCGCCCGACGCGAACCGCGATGCGCTGATCTCGTACATCAAGACCGCGAAGAACCTGACCCGTGTGGCCAACGGCTCGCACCGCAGCTGGCGCTTCACGAAGGTGACGACGGCCGGGGCGGTGACCTTCAAGTCGGCGGCCAACCAGCTCGCGCTGGCGCAGGCCGCGGGCCTCGCCGGCATCACGCTGCAGCAGGCGGACGACGGCAGCGGCAAGAGCCTGTCGGTGTACGCGATCGACCTGGCGCAGTAAGAGAGAGAGGCATGCCGATGGCGCGATTGTTCGAGCACACCGTGTGGGCGCTGGTCGCGCTCGCCGCCGCCAGTGCGGCGCTGGCGGTGGGCGTCAGCACCCGTGGCGACCGCGGAGCGCTGGCGGCAGTGTCGACCGAACAGCTCGCGGTGCGCGCCGGTGCCGGCCGCGACGCGCAGGCGCTGCAGCAGCTGCGCTATCGCGCCGAGGGTGGCGCGGCGCAGGCGCAGCAGGCGCTCGGCAGCGTGCTGGCCGCGACGGCCGACGCTGCGGACCGGGCCGAGGCGCTGCGCTGGCTGCAGGCGGCGCAGCAGCAGGGCGATGCGCAGGCCTCGTACCAGCTGGGGAAGCTGCACCTGCAATCCGGGCCGCAGCACGACGAGGCGCAGGCGGCACGCGATTTCGAGCGCGCCGCCGTGGCAGGCCATGCGGGCGCGGCATTGCAGCGCGGCCTGCTGGCGCGCCGCGCGCGCGATCCGGCCGCTGCAGCGCGCTGGCTGGCGCAGGCCGCGCAGGCGCACGATCCGCAGGCGCTGTTCCTGCTGGCCAATGCCGCGCGCGAGGGCGATGGTGTGCCGCGCGACGAGGCGAGGGCGCTGGTGCTGTACCGTGAAGCGGCGGCCCTCGAATATCCGCCGGCCCACCAGGCGCTCGCGATGGCCTACGAACGCGGCGAGCTGGGCCTGGCGCGCGACAGCGAGCAGGCGCGCGAGGCGCTGGCCGAGGTGGCGCATTCGCTGAAGCATCCGCCGGTCGAGCGTTGAGCAGGCCACCGGCCGCGATCGATCAAGCAACGCCCGCGGAACCGGCTTTGCCGGGCCGCCGGGTGGCGCCCCTCGGGGGCAGGAGCGAAGCGACTGGGGGGCACAATACATCCATGAGCACCACCCAAATCGTCGCCTGGATCATCCTTGCCGTGCTGGTCTTCTGGGCCGTCGGTGCCTACAACCGCCTGGTGCGCCTGCGCAACGTGATCGGCAATGCGTTTGCGCAGATCGACGTGCAGCTCAAGCGCCGCTACGACCTGATCCCCAACCTGGTCGAGGTCGCGCGCAAGTACGTGACCCATGAGCGCGAGACGCTCGAAGCCGTGACCGCCGCCCGCAACCAGGCCAAGGCCGCTGCCGACCTGGCCCGTTCGCGCCCCGGTGCCGCCGGGCCGGTGACGAGTCTCTCGATGGCCGAGGGCGTGCTCGGCTCGGCCATGGGCCGGCTGATGGCACTGGTCGAGTCCTACCCGGAGCTGAAGGCCGACCAGAGCCTGCGCGAGCTGTCCGAGGAATTGACCAGCACCGAGAACAAGGTGGCGTTCTCGCGCCAGCTGTTCAACGACGCGGCCCTCGACTACAACGTCGCCGCGCAGCAGTTCCCGACCCGGCTGCTGGCCGCGCTGTTCGGCTTCCGCGAGGCCGCGATGCTGCAGTCCACCACGAGCGAGGCCGAGCGCGCCGCGGTGCGCGTGCAGCTGTAGTTCGCGCGCGGCCGTGCGCTTTCGCGACCAGCAGGACGAGACCCGCCAGGCCACGCAACGGCTGCTGGCGCTGTTCGCGCTGCTGCTGGTCGCGCTGGTGCTGGTGGTCAACGCGGCACTGCTCGGACTCTGGTGGGGCGCTGCCGCGCTGCTGCTGCGCGACGCCGATTTCCCCGGCCTGCCGCCGCTCTTCTTCGAGACCAACACCGCGATCGTGCTGCTGTTCGTGCTGGGCGGCTGCTGGGTCGAGACGGCGCGGCTGCGCAGCGGCGGCGGCGCCCACGTGGCGGAATGGGCCGGCGGGCGCGAGCTGCTCGACCCGCGCGACGTCACCGAGCGGCGGCTGCTGAACATCGTCGACGAGATGGCGCTCGCCAGCGGCCTGCCGCGCCCGCGCGTCTACCTGCTGGAGCGCGAGAGCGCCATCAATGCGTTCGCGGCCGGCTGGTCGCCCGAGGAATCGGTGGTCGCGGTGACGCGCGGCGCGCTGCAGCGCCTGACGCGCGACGAGCTGCAAGGCCTCGTCGCGCATGAGTTCGGGCACATCCACAACGGCGACCTGCGCCTGCACATGCTGCTGCTGGCGCTGGTGTGGGGCCTGTCGCTGGTGCACGGCTACGGCCACCGGCTGTTCGACGCCGACGAAGAGGGCAACCGGACCTTTCCCGGCGTGCTGATCGGCCCGGTCTTCATCGCGGCGGGCAGCCTGGGCTGGGTCGCCGGCCAGGTGCTGCAGGCCGCCGTGTCGCGGCAGCGCGAACTGCTGGCCGATGCGAGCGCGGTGCAGTTCACCCGCAGCCGCGACGGCCTGGGCGGCACGCTGCGCAAGATCTGGCACCAGGTCGACGGGCGCGAGGCCGCGCTGCTGCGCGTGCCGTCGCGCCTGCTGGCTGGCCAGCTGATGCAGGCGCCGGCGGGCTGGCTGTCCACGCACCCGCCGCTGCCCGAGCGCGTGCGCCGCGTCTACGGCCGCGCGATGCCGCCGCT
>NZ_JBFUFQ010000085.1:0-23180 GCF_056403355.1 Rhizobacter sp. P2_H3
GGCACCGAGCTGCTGCTGATCTTCCATCGCCATGCGACCGCGGCCGCCGCGGCGCTGCCGCCGGCCGACGAGCAGGAATCGTTCAGCTACACCGTGTCGCACGACCTGCGCGCACCGATCCGCGTGGTCGAGGGCTTCACGAAGATCGTCAAGGAAGACTACGGCCGCCTGCTCGACCGCATCGGCAACGACCACCTCGACCGCGTGCTCGGTGCCGCCGCGCGCATGAGCAGCATGATCGACTCGCTGCTCGCGCTGTCGCAGCTGTCGGCACGGCCGCTGGCGCGCCAGCCGATCAACCTGTCGCAGCTGGTGGGCTACATCGTCGACGACCTGCGGCGCGAATCGCCGCAGCGCCAGGTGCAGGTCGACATCGAGCCGGGCCTGCATGCGCAGGGCGATGCCACGCTGCTGCGGGTGGCGCTGGAGAACCTGCTCGGCAACGCGTGGAAGTACACCGCGAAGTGCCGCGACGCGCACATCTGGTTCGAATCGGGCGTGCACGAGGGCCGGCCGGCCTTCACGGTGCGCGACAACGGCGCCGGCTTCGACATGCGATTCGCCGACCGGCTGTTCGGCGTGTTCCAGCGGCTGCACAGCGCGAACGACTTCCAGGGCACCGGCGTCGGGCTGGCCTCGGTGCGGCGCATCGTGCGCCGGCACGGCGGCGACATCTGGGCCGAGGGCGAAGTGGACCGCGGCGCGCGCTTCCAGTTTTGGCTCGGCTAGCCGGCGGAGAGCAACTCCACCGCTTCGAGCAGGCGCTCGGCCTGCTGCACCAGCGACTTGCCCTCGGTTGCCGCCAGCCGCTGCAGCCGCTCGAGCGCCTGCGCGCGCGGCAGCGAATAGCGGTGCATCAGCACGCCGATCGCCATCGCCACCGGCTGGCCCAGCGCGTCGTGCGCGAGCGTGCCGGGCAGCGGCGCGGGTTCACCGCCGCGCGGCCCGATCTGCGCGAACGCGGCTTCCACCGCGGGCACGATCTGGCGGATGTCGAGCGGCTTGACCAGGTAGGCCACCGCGCCGAGCGCATTCACCTGCGCGACGGTGTCGTCGTCGGCGAACGCCGACAGGAACATGAACGGCATCTGGCAGTAGTCGCGCAGGTAGGCGGCCACGTCGAAGCCGCTCTTGCCTTCCATGCGGATGTCCAGCAGCGCGAGATCCGGGCGGTGCTCGCGGGCCAGCAGGATCGCGTCGTCGCCGTTGTCGGCATCGATGATCTCGTAGCCGGCCTGCGCGAGCCCGTGCGAGAGCGTCGCGAGCACGAGGCGGTCGTCATCGACAACGAGAATCTTGCCTTTGTTCGTCACGGTGGGTGCTGCTGGCGGGACGGTGAAGGCGCGATTGTGGCCGAAAGCGCCACCCCCGGCGGTTTCAGGTCGACCACCGCCACCACCCGCGTGCCCTGCGCCTCGATCGACAGCTTCGCGCTGCGCCGCGGCAGCAGCGCCCGCACCAGCCCGAGCCCCGACACGCCGCCGGGGAACTGCGCCAGGCTGAAGCCCTCGCTCAGCCGGCCCTCGTTGCCGATCACGATCTGCACGCCGTCGTCGCCGCACACCAGCGTGCAGCTCACCGGCGCATCGCCCACGCTGTGCTTGATCGCGTTCGTCAGCAGCTCGTTCACCGTCAGCGCGATCGGGATCGACTCGGCCTCCGGCAGCGTCCACTGCTGCGGCTGCGGCCCCTGCGCGTCGAACACGATCGAGCGCCCGAAGGTGCGCTGCACCGAGCCGGTGATCGCCTCCAGCACGCTGTGCAGGCGCAGCGGTCCGCTGATGCCGACCTGCAGCCCGTAGACCTGCGCGATCGCCTGCACCTGGCCCACCACCTCGGCCATCACGCCGGCCACCTCGGGCTTGCGCGTCGCGATCTGCTGCAGCAGCCCGGCCACGCCCTGCAGGTTGTTCTTGATGCGGTGGTGCACTTCCTTCACCAGCATCTCGCGCTGCGCGATGGCCGCCTCGAAGCGCGCCTCCTGCGCGGCGCGCTGCTCGGTGACCTCGGTCGCCACCATCAGCAGCTGGTCGGCCGGCTGGCCGTCGGCCGCGAGCGGCAGGTAGCGCGCGTCCCACACCTGGAACTGGCCGTCGAGCTCGGTGCGGTACTCGCGCTGCGTCACGCGGCCGGCGGCCAGCGCGTCTTCCATGTCGCGGCGGCGCTCGGCGGCGACCTCGGGCGGGAAGATCTGCTCCGGCGTGCGCCCGATCAGCTGCGCGGGCGGCGTCGCCGCATTGCGGGCCGCGACCTCGTTGACCTGCAGGATGCGCAGCGTGTGCGCATCGCGCAGCGTGATCGCGAGCGGCGCCGCCTCGATGATGCGCTGCAGCGACGACTGCGCCTCGGCGGTGCGCGCCTCGGCCTGGCGGCGCCGCTCGATGTCGAGCAGCGCATAGGTCAGCTGCCGCCCGGTGACGACCGCGTTGCCGACCACCCAGTACTCGCGGCCGTCGCGCGCCTTGACGCGGCATTCGAAGGTCTCGGCCTGCCCCTCGACCAGGTCGTCGAGGTAGTCGGTGCGCAGGAACGGATGGTCGGGTTCCGGCGTCGCGACGGTGGCCATCGGGTGGCCGAGGAAATCCTCCAGGTCGCCGCCGAACATGCGGCGCGCCGAGCGGTTCATCCACTCGATGCCGTCGGCGCCGACCGTGACGATGCCCACCAGCACCGAATCGAGGATCGCGCGCGTGCGCTCGGCCTGCAGCGCGACCTCGCTGGCCAGCGCCTCCAGCTCGGCCTGCTGCGCCTTCAGCCGCGTGATGTCGGTCAGCACCGCGATCAGTTCCTGGCCGTCGACCCCTTCGCCGGCGCGCCGCACCGACAGCGAGCACCAGTGCCGCGGGCGCCCGCGCGTGTCGACCGCGATCTCGGTCTCGTGCACCCGGCCTGCCGCCAGCGACGCATCGATGTCGGCCACCAGCCGGCCCACCTCGGGCTGCGCGGCCAGCAGCTCCTGCAGGCTGCAGCCGGCCACGTCGCCGGCGCGGAAGCCGAGCAGCGCCTCGAAGCGCCGGTTGCAGCGCACCAGCAGGTTGCCGCGCAGGTAGGCGATGCCGACGGTGGTGCTCTCGAGGATGGTGGTGAGCTCGCGCAGCAGCATCTCACTGCGCTGCTGGGTCTGGTGCTGGTCGGTGATGTCGAGCGTGACGACCGAGGTGGTGCGCTTGCCCGAGGCGAGCGTGGCCGGCTCGACGCGCGTCAGCAGCCAGCGCAACCCGTGCTCCGGGTGGCGGATGGCATAGCGCACCTCGGCGCGCTGGGCCAGGCGCAGCGCCTGCTGCAGCTTGTCGTACTCGGGCAGCGATTCGGGCAGCACCACGTCGCGGCGGATCGACTGCAGCGCGGGCGCACCGGCGTGCGACTCGGCAGCGCTGCCGAACACCGCGCCGTGCTGCACCCAGCCGGACGCCTCCTGGAAGGTCGCGAGGCCGACGCCAGCCGTGTCCATCAGCGCGCCGATCTGCATCTGCGCGAGGTCGCGCTCCTCCTCGACGCTGCGGTCCTCGACGATGGCCATGTAGCGGCGCTGGCCGCTGCCGCTCTGGTAGCAGCGCACGATGGAGCGCAGGCGGCGCGGCGCGGCGTCGGGCTGCCCGTGGTGGGCCGGCTGGTCCACCCAGGCCTGCGTCTCGACCGGGCTGGAGCCGGGGCGCAGCAGCGGCAGCGGCTTGCCATCGTGCCAGGCCATCAGCTGCTGGATGCCGGGCGAGGCCTCGGACATCAGCACCGGCACGTCGCCCGCGAGCGCCTCGAAGGCCGGGTTGCTGCGCACCAACAGGCCCTGCTCGTCGAACAGCACCATGCCGACCGGGCTCAGCTCGAACCAGTCGTCGAGCTCGCGCACCGAGCGGTCGGCGCGTTCGCGCGCGATGTGCTCGGCGGTGCTGTCCTGCAGGATGCTGACGGTGCGCGCGCGGCCCTGCGCATCGCTGCCGACGCGCCACGCGGCGCGGAACCAGCGCTCGCGGCCGTCGGCGTGGATCATCCGGCGCTGCACCAGCCGGGTCGTGCCGGCGGCGCTCATCTGCTGGCGGTAGGCGCGGTTCAGCGCGCGGTCCTCGGGGGGCTGCAGGTCGAGCGGGTCGGTGCCCACCAGCTGCTCGCGCGTGAAGCCGGTGAACTCGAGGAACGCGTCGTTGGCGTCGATCAGCTTGAAGTGCTCGTCCTGCAGCGTGACGGGGAACGGGGCGTCCCAGAACATCGTGCCCATGTCGGGCATCGCGGGGGCCGGGGTGAGCTCGGGCGCGGGCGCCGTGGCGGTGCTCACCGCGGCCAGGCGCAGCGCGTGGCGCTCGCCGTCGAGCGGCGCCAAGGCCACGCCGAAGCGGCGGCCGTCGTTCAGCGTGACCGCCTCAGGCAGCGTCGCCGCCGGGCCGGCCGCGAGCGCCTGCGCGACGGCGCCGACGAACGGCTCGCCGAGCAGCGGCCCGAGCTGCGCCAGCTGCCGCGCCGGCTCGCCGGCGATCAGGCGCAGCGCTGCGGTGTTCGCGAAGACGACACGCGCCGTGCGGTCCAGCACCAGCACGGCGTCGGACAGCACGTCGAGGAGTTGGCGCAAGGCCTGGGGATCGAACATCGGGGAGGGATCACGCAGCAGCCGGCAGTGTACCCACCGGTGCCGCGCCCTCGGGAGATCACTCGATCTGGGAGGCCGAGGTCAGCGCGCCCAGCACGGCCCGGTTGATCTCGCTCACGCTCAGCATCAGCGTGTCGGCCGCGGTGCGGAAGTCGTACAGCGACTCATGCTCCACCGCCTGCACCAGGTCGAAGTACGGCTGGTACGGGCCGGAGCCATCGACCAGCGCCTGGTAGACGCGCTCGGGCACCGGGATCGTCTTCATCAGGTCGGCGAACGGCTGCTTGAACATGCGGTCGAGCAGCGAGAACACCCCGCAGATGAACATCTCGTTGCGCATCTCCTCGTCGCCCGACGAGCGCACCAGCTCTTCCATCAGCAGCCCGCGGCGCACCGCCGCGAACATCACCGGCTTCATGTTGGCGTCCTTGCCGGCCGTGGCCAGCAGCAGCGCCAGCCAGCGCTTCAGGCGCTGGTAGCCGAGCATCATGATCGCGTGGCGGAACGAGCTGATCTCGACGCGCAAGCCGAAGGCCGGCGAGTTGATGTAGCGCATCAGCTTGAACGCGAGCGACGGGTCGCGCTTCAGCGTGTTCTCGAGCTTCTCGATCGGGTCCTGCGCGTCCACGCGCTGGATCAGCTCGACGATCACCTGCAGGTCGATCTGCACCGCCGACTTGCCCTTGGTCTGCGCCTCCTTGATGGCGTCGTCGATCGGCCAACCCAGCACCGCGGCCGCGCCGCGCGAGAAGCTGCCTTCCATGTCGGCCAGCGTGCGCACGCCCGACTGCACGTGCGCGATGTTGCGCGTGACGCCGGCCGGCGCCACGTTGCCGGATTCATTGACACGGCGGTCGTCGGCCAGGTCGATCAGCGAGAACTTGAAGCACGGCAGCAGCTCGCGCGGCAGCTCCTTCATCGGCCGGCCCTTGAGCAGCAGCGTGTTGCCGGCGCGGTGCAGCGCCTGCAGCGACTCGACGTTGGCCTCGTCGCAGGCCATGAAGGCCGGGATCTCGATCATCAGGTTGGCCGACGGGCTCGCGCCCATCAGGTCCTGCAGCAGGCTCTCGCTGACGATGTTCAGCGAGGCGCGGCCGCCGTCGGCCGGCCACACGCCGCCCACCGCATGCAGCAGCTGGGCGACATCGGGTTTCAGCTCGGGGCGCAGCGGGTAGATGGTCAGGCGGGTGGCCGTCACGGCGCGGCTGCGGTCGATGAACGGCGAATAGCCGAGGGCGACCTGCCCGAGTGTGGCGTTGTCAGTCACGCGAAATCTCCAGGGAAAGTAGGCAGGCGATGGCGGCGAGGCATCAGCCGTTCAGGTAGTTGAACAGCGACAGCTTCTGCACCATGGTGTACGCCTTGAGCGAGGCATCGTACCCGGTCTGCTGGTTCGCGAAGTCCGAAATTGCGCTCGTCATGTCCAGGTCTTCGGCGTCCGAGCGTGCGGTCTTGCTCGACAGCTTCAGCGAGTCGAGCCGGCCGGTGACGCCGTCGATGCGGTTCAGCGTCTCGCCGACCCGGGTGCGCGCGCCCGAGAGGGTGGCCATCACCTGGTCGAGGTTGGCCAGGTTGTCCGCATTCGACTGCGCGATCTGCGTGCCGCTGCGCAGCGGCGTCTTCAGGTCGGCGATCGCCTTGTCGAGCGTGTCGAAGACGGTCTGGCTGCTGGTCGACGGCGTCAGCGTGAACTCGTCGAGGTCGGCCGGGCTGCCGGCGATGGTGGCCGACATGCCGTCGATCTCGATCGCCTGGCCCGGCTTGAACGGCATGCCGACCTGCGCGGTCGGCGCGCCGTCCTGCAGGATCGAATAGGTGGTGACGCCGGCGGCGACGCTGAACTGGATGCTGTAGGTCGAACCGGTCAGCGCCGACGGGTTGGTGACGTGGCCGCTGTCGATCCACGCGGTGCCGGTCGCGGTGACGGCGTTGGTGTCGAACACACCGTTGCCGGAGCGCGATTGCATCCAGATCTGTTCGCCGTTGGTGGTGATCGGCAGCGATTCGGTGGAGGCCACCGCGGTCTCGCCGGTGCCGCCGCGGTAGACGACGCCGCCGGCCGCGTCGAGGAACGGCGCCTGGCCGCTGCCCTGCCCGCCGAACAGGTAGGTGCCGGCGCCGTCGGCCCGGTTCGCCACCGCCACCAGCTGCTTGCGCAGCTCGCCGATCTTGTCGGCCAGGCCCTTGCGCTCGGCGTCGGTGTAGGTCGCGTTGCCGGCCGCGATCATCGTCTCGCGCACCTGCTGCAGCAGCTCGGTCGCGTCGCCGAGCGCGCTTTCGGTCAGCGTCATCGCGTTCTTGCTGGCATCGACCGCGCGCTGGCCGGCGACGGCACGATTCTCGGCCGCGAGCGCCCGCTCGGCGCGCGCGGCCGCGGCCGGGTCGTCGCTCGCACGGTTCACGCGCTTGCCGGTGGTGAGCTGCTCCTGCGCGGCGCTCAGGTCTTCCTGGCGCTTGACCAGTTGGCCGAGCGAAGCGTCGTACGAGTTGGCGGTGCTGATGCGCATGATGTCGGGATCCCGGGTCAGCCTGCCGCGGTCTGCAGCAGGGTGTCGAACACTTGCTGGGCGACCTGCAGCATCTTGGCTGCGGCCTGGTAGCTCTGCTGGTACTGGATCAGCTTGGCGGCCTCTTCGTCGAGGTTCACGCCGGCCTTGTTGGCGCGCGCCGATTCGGCCTGCGCCGCGGCAGAGTCGGAGATGCTCGCCGCCGTCTGCGCGCTCTGCACGCGCACGCCGATGTCGGACAGCGCACTCGCGTACGCGTCGGTGATGGTCCTGCCCGGCGTCACCGAGCCATTGGCCGCCGTGCTGCCGCCGACGATGTTCTTCGTGCCGATGCCGACGAAGGCCAGCGCATTGCCGTTGTTCGCCTCGGTCGACGTGGTCGGCTTCACCGACAGCGTGTCGCCGCTCTTCGGCACCCCATTGAGATTCAGCTCGAAGCCGTTCAGCGCGATCGGCGAGCCGGCCGTCCAGGTGCCGGTGCCGGTGGAGACCTGCGCGCCGGTCGAGTCGAGCAGCTCCCAGCTGTAGTCGCCGGTGTCGGACGTGAAGCTGACGTTCGCCGTCAGCGTGCGGTCCAGCGCGGTGCTCACCGCGGCCAGCGAGCCGAGCGTCGCCGTGCCCTTGTTGGTCGCCGTGAAGGTCGCGGTCACCGGCGAGGCCGCGGCGATGCCGTTCGGGTCGCTCAGCACCGCGCGCATGTCCTTGGCCGCGTTGCCCACCGGCTGCAGCAGCGTGCGATCGCCGGCCACCGAGGTGCCGGCCGTCATCTGGATCGTCATGCCGTCGACCGTGACGCCGGCCGCCATCTGCGCGGCGCTGAACGGGCTGCCGACCGCGGCCGTGTTGTCCGACAGCCGCGTCAGCGAGTAGTTGGTGCCGTCGAACTGCAGCTCGTAGTCGCTCGCCTGCACCTGCGTGGTGTCGGTCAGCGTGACGCCGAAGGCCGCGTCGCCCGCATTGCTCGCGGCCGGCAGCGAGCGCGGCGCGCCCACCGAGTACAGCGGCGATCCGGGGCCGGCCGGCCGGCCCATGTCGAGGCCGAGCGACTGCTGCTGGTTGACCGCGCCGCTGATCGCCGCGGACATCTGGCCGAGCAGGTTGCGCGCATCGACCAGGTCGTCGTTCTGGAAGCGCAGCATGCCGGAGATCGAACCGTCGGACAGCGCCTCCTGCGGAATCATCGACGACAGCCCGCTGCCGACGCTGATGCCGAGCTGCACCTTCGACGGGTCATACGTGTCGGCCACCGTCGTCAGCTTGTTCGCGTTGGCGCCCAGCACCAGCGCCTGGCCGCCGCCGACGAACACGCCGACGCTGCCGTTGTCGGCCTTGATCGTCGTCACGCCGATGTAGCCGCTGATCTGGCTGATCAGGTTGTCGCGCTTGTCGAGCAGGTCGTTCGGCGGCTGGCCGGTGCCGTTCAGCGCCTGGATCTGCTCGTTCAGCTTGCCCACCTGCTGGGCCAGGTTGTTGACGGTGTCGACCGAGCTCTTGATGTCCTGCGTGATGCCGGTCTGCAGGCTCTGCAGCTGGTCGCCGGCCGCGGCGAACTTGTCGGCCAGCTCCTTCGCGCGGGCGATCACCACCTGGCGTGCCGATGAATCGGCGGGCTGGTTCGCGACGTCGACGAACGCGTTCAGCAGCGCGCCGGCCGAGTAGCCGACGCCCGACTTGCCGGTGCCGAACACCGCCTCGACCTGCTTGAGCTGCTCGGCGCGCGCGGCGTCGCCGGCGGCGGTGGCCTTGGTGGCCGAGGCCTGCGTCGTCAGGAAGCTGTTGTACGAGCGCGTGACCGAGGCCACGTTGACGCCCTTGCCGAAGAAGCCGGCGCCGGTGAACTGGCCCTTCGCGGTCTCCAGCACCACCTGCTGGCGCGAATAGCCCTCGGTGTTGGCATTCGCGATGTTGTTGCCGGTGGCCTGCAGCGCCGCGTAGTTGGCGAACATCGCCCGCGTGCCGATGCCCAGTAGTGCGGAAGAACTCATGCGTCTTGTCCTTCGCTCACGCGGTGGCGCGCTGCAGGCGCAGCGTCGTGTTGATCATGTTGGTCAGCTTCTTCGCGTACTCGGGGTCGGTCGCGTACCCCGCGCGCTGCAGCCCGTTCGCGAAGCCCTGGGCCGAACTGCCCGCCGACACCACCTTCGCGTAGCGCGGGTTGTCCTTCATCAGCTTCGCGTAGTCCTTGAACGATTCCTCGTAGCTGCCGTAGGCGCGGAACTTGGCCTGCACCTTGCGCGACTGGCCGTTGACGACCTCGGTGGTCGTGACGGTCGTCGTCGGGCCGCTCCAGTCCTTGCCGGCCTTGATGCCGAACAGGTTGAACGAGCTGCTGCCGTCGGCGTTCCTGATCTCGTGCCGGCCCCAGCCGGATTCGTGCGCCGCCTGCGCGACCATGAAGGTCGCCGGGATGCCGGTCTCGGCCTCGGCCGCCTTCGCGGCGCCGTCGTGCAGCTTCAGGAACCCCATCTGGCGCTCCTTGCCCTGCAGCGAGGTCGGCAGCGGCGCGGTGCCGCTGCGGCCGGTGGCCGCCACGGTCTGCGCCGACGCGCTGTCCTTCGCCATGTTGGCCAGCGGCTCGCCGAGCTGGCGCTCCAGGTGCTTGGCGATCATCTCCGACAGCCCGCCCGGGCGGCCGCTCAGCGATTGCGCGAACTGCGTGTCCAGCAGCTCGGTGCCCATCTGCGTGCCGGAGTTCTCGAGCATCCCCGAGCTCAGCGTCGCCTGCCGCATGCTCTTCATCAGCTGCTGCATGAAGATGCCTTCGAACTGCTTCGCTGTCTCCTGGATCGCGGCCTTCGGGTCCTTCGAGGCCGCATGGCGCAGCCCGTCGACGCCCTGGGTGTCGCTCGCCAGGCGCTGGCCCTGCAGGCCGGAAAGAGGCAGGTTGATCGCCATCAGATCACCTCGAGTTCTGCATTGAGGGCACCGGCGCTCTTCATCGCCTGCAGGATCGCCAGCAGGTCCATCGGCGTCGCGCCGAGCGCGCTCAGCGCCTTCACCACGTCGGCCAGCTTCGCGCTCGCCGGCAGCTGGATCAGCGCGCCGGCCTCCTGCTTGATCGTGATGTCGGCCTTTTCCTTCGCGACCGTCGTGCCGCCGCTGGACAGCGGCGACGGCTGGCTGATCACCGGCGTCGTGCTGATCGTCACCGACAGGTTGCCGTGCGCGACCGCGCAGGCGCTGAGCGTGACGGTCTGGTTCATCACGACCGAGCCGGTGCGCGCGTTGATCACCACCTTGGCGGACGGCGCGGCCAGCTCCACCGGCAGGTTCTCGATGTCGGCCAGGAAGCCCACCCGGGCGTCCGGCGAGGCCGGCATGCGCACGCGCACGACGCGGCCGTCGATCGCGTGCGCGGTGTCGGCGCCCATCTTCGCGTTGATCGTGCGCGCCACTTCGCGCGCGGTGCTGAAATCGCTGGCGTTCAGGTCCAGCTGCAGGAACTCGCCCTGGTTCAGCGGCGTGGCCACCGCGCGTTCGACCGTCGCGCCCTCGGGCACGCGGCCGGCGCTCAGGTGGTTGATCTGCACCTTGGAGCCGGCCGCCGAGGCGCCGGCACCGCCGACGATCAGGTTGCCCTGCGCGAGCGCGTAGATCTGGCCGTCGGCGCCCTTCAGCGGCGTCGCGATCAGCGTGCCGCCGCGCAGCGACTTGGCGTTGCCCATCGACGAGACGTTGATGTCGATCGTCTGGCCCGGCTGCGCGAAGGCCGGCAGCTGCGCCGTCACCATCACCGCGGCGACGTTCTTGACCTGCATCGTGGTGCCCGGCGGCACGGTGACGCCCATCTGCTGCAGCAGCGCGTTCAGGCTCTGCTGCGTGAAGGGGGTGGAGGTGGTCTGGTCGCCGGTGCCGTCGAGGCCGACGACCAGCCCGTAGCCGACCAGCTGGTTGGCACGCACGCCCTGGACGGCGGCGACTTCCTTGATGCGGGCTGCCTGCGAGGACAGCGGCCACCACAGCGCCGCGCTGGCCGCGACGACCGTCAGGCTGATCAGCAGTCGCAGGAGTTTTTCAGTGGTGGTTTGCATGGCGGCTTCATCCTCAAAGGATGAAACCGATTCTGCGGAAACTTAAATGGGCAGAACGTTCAAAAAGAACCGCCCGAGCCAGCCTATTCCATTCGCATCGGCCTGGGCGCCACGGCCGCGGTGCTCGATGCGCACGTTGGCGATCTGCGCCGACGCGACGCTGTTGCCCGGCTGGATCGCCCGCGGGTCGACCTGGCCCGAGAAACGCAGCACGTCGACGTTCTGGTTCACGCCGATCTGCTTCTCGCCGGCCACCACCAGGTGGCCGTTGGACAGGACTTCCGTCACGGTCGCGGTGATGATGCCGGAGAAGTCGTTGGTGTTCTCGGTGCTGCCCTTGCCGGCGAAGGTGTTCGCCGAATTGCCGGCCGCGCTGGAGCGCAGCAGCGCATTCGGGTTCACCAGCGGCAGCGCGCTGACGCCGGCGGCGACCGAGCCGCTCTTGTCGATGGTGCTGGTGCTCTTCTGGCTGGCCGAGACTTTTTCCACGATCTGCACCGTCAGCGTGTCGCCGACGAGCCGGGCGCGGTAGTCCTCGAACAGCGGCCGGTACTGGCCCGACTGGAAGATCGAGCCGTTGTTCACCGACGGGGCCGCGATCGCCTCGGGCCGCGCGCGCGTCGGCTCGGCCACGTCGACCTTGGGCAGCGGATAGAGCGTGCTGCAGCCGGCGAGCAGGGCCGGCGCGGCCAGAAGAGCGAGTCGTTTCATGGCGATGTTCAGAGTTGGCTGAGCTTCTGCAGCATCTGGTCGGAGGTGGTGATCGCCTTCGAGTTCAGCTCGTAGGCGCGCTGCGTCTGGATCATCGCGACCAGTTCCTCGACCGGGTTGACGTTCGAGGTCTCGACGAAGCCCTGCTGCACCAGGCCCAGCCCGTTCAGTCCCGGCGTGCCGGCGCTGGGCGTGCCCGAGGCCGCGGTCTCGGTGAACAGGTTCTGGCCCTTGGGCTCGAGGCCGGCCGGGTTGATGAAGTTCGTCAGCTGCAGCTGGCCCACCGTCTGCGGCGCGGTCTGGCCGGGCACCGTGACGGTGACGGTGCCGTCGTTGCCGATGCTCACGCTCTGCGCATTGGCCGGGATCGTGATGCCGGGCTGCACGGTGTAGCCGTTGTTCGTCACCAGCTTGCCGGTCGAGTCGACCTGGAACGAGCCGTCGCGGGTGTACGCGTTGGTGCCGTCGGGCATCTGGACCTCGAAGAAGCCGCTGCCGCGCACCGCCACGTCCAGCGTGTTGCCGCTCTGCTGCAGGTTGCCCTGGCTGAAGCTGCGCGAGGTCGCGACCGCGCGCGTGCCCAGGCCCACCTGGTAGCCGGTGGGCAGCGTGGTCTGCTCGCTGCTGTTGGAGCCGGCCTGGCGCAGGTTCTGGTACATCAGGTCCTCGAACACCACGTGCGACTTCTTGTAGCCGTTGGTGGCCGAGTTGGCGAGGTTGTGCGAGATGGCGTCCAGCTGGGCCTGCTGGGCCTCCATGCCGGACTTGGCAGTCCACAAAGAATTCAACATGGTGGTGTTCCTTCAGGTTCCGTTGCGGATCAATTCAGCGACAGCAGCTGCGCGGCGGCCTTCTCGTCGCCCTCCGCGGTCTGCAGCATCTTCATCTGCGATTCGAACTGGCGCGCCGCGGCGATCATCGACACCATGGTCTCGATCGGGCTCACGTTCGAGCCTTCGAGCGCGCCGTCCTGCACGCGGGCATTCGGGTCGGCCTGCAGGTCGCCGGTGGCGGCGCGGAACAGGCCGTCGGTGCCGCGTTCGAGCGGCGTCTCGTCGGTCGCGGTCACCAGCTTCAGCTTGCCGACCGGAGTGATCTTGCCGTTGGTGCCCTTGGCGCTGACGGTGCCGTCGGTGCCGATCGAGATCTCGCTGTTGGCCGGCACCTGGATCGGGCCGCCGTCGCCGAGGATCGGCAGGCCGCTGCGCGTGGTCAGCGTGCCGTCGGCGGTGATGTCGAGCGAGCCGCCGCGGGTGTACCCCTCGGTGCCGTCGAGCGCCTGCACCGACAGCCAGCTGTTGCCCTTCACCGCGACATCGAGGTTGCGGCCGGTCGCGGTGACCGGGCCGGGCGTCGCGTCGTAGCCGGGCGTGGTCTCGAGCGCATAGACGCGGGTGCTGGCGCCGCTGCCGAGCACCGGCACCGCGCGGAACGCCGCCAGCTCGGACTTGAAGCCCGGCGTCGACGCGTTCGCGAGGTTGTGCGACAGCGTGTCCTGCCGTTGCATCATGGCCTTCGCCCCTGACATCGACAGGTAGATCATGCGGTCCATGACGACCCCTCGTCGGTTGGGTACAACCGCCGATCCCCCGAGGGGATGCCGGCCGGCTTGGGAGCGGCCCGGCGCTCGGCCGGCTGCACGTTGAATGACATCGCTATCTATGCCTCAGTCGATCAGCGCAGGTTGACCAGCGTCTGCAACACCTGGTCCTGCGTCTTGATGGTCTGCGCGTTGGCCTGGTAGGTGCGCTGCGCGGTCATCATGTTGACGAGCTCGGCGGTCAGGTCGACGTTCGACTCCTCGAGCGCGCCCGACTGCAGCACGCCCATGTTGCCTTCCGATGGAACGCCCAGGATGGGATCGCCCGACTCGTAGCTGCGCGACCAGTTGTTGCCGCCCAGCGGCTTCAGGCCCTGCGTGTTGCGGAAGTTCGCGAGCTCCATCTGGCCGGCCGGCTTGGACTGGCCGTTCGAATACGTCGCCATCACGATGCCGTTGTCCTCGATCGACAGGCCCGACAGCTGGCCCGGCGCGTAGCCGTCCTGCTTCAGGTCGGTCACGCCGAAGCCGGCGCCGTACTGCGTCGCGCTCGTCAGGTCGAGCTGCACGCCGGTGATCGCCAGCGTCTCGGCGCCGGCGGCGTTGGTCGTCGCCGGGATGTCCAGCGTGATGGCCCCGGCCGGCGCGGTCGGGTTGCCGCCGTTGGTCGGGAACTGCATCGTCGTCACCGGGGCCGGGTCGCCGGCGCCGTCGACCGCCAGCGAGGTGCCGTTGGCCGTCACGTAGACGTTCCACTGGTCGGTGCCGGCCTTCTGGAAGTAGTAGGTCAGCGCGACATCCTGGCCCTTCGCGTCGTAGACGGTCAGCGAGGTGGCGTTGTTGTAGGTCTTCGCGTCCGACAGGTTGATCTGCGGCGTGGTCGCCGGCAGCGTGGTGGCGGCACGCGAATCGAGGTTCATCTCGAGCGTGATGTTCTTCGTCGCGGCGGGGTCGATGCCGGCGGTGGGCAGCTGCAGCGGCACGGCCTGGCCGGGCTGGATGGTGCCGGTGCCGTCGGCCTTGTAGCCCATCAGCTTGAGCCCGCCGTTGCTGACGATGTAGCCGTCCTTGTTGACCTGGAACTGGCCGTTGCGCGAGTACACCGTGGTGCCGTTGTCGTTCAACTGGAAGAAGCCCGAGCCGTTGATCGCGACGTCGAGCGAGCTCTCGGTGGTGGTGATGCTGCCCTGCGTGAACTGCTGCGTCACCGCCGCCAGGTTCACGCCGATGCCGATGTTGTTGGCACCCGAGCCGTTCATCGCGGCGGCGTACATGTCGCCGAACTCGGCGCGCGAGGCCTTGGCGCCGAAGGTGTTGGCGTTGGCGACGTTGTTGCCGATGACTTCGAGGTTCTTGCTCGAAGCGTTCAGACCGGAGAGACCTTGCTGGAAGCCCATGGTGGTGTCCTTAGTTGAATGCCTTGACCTGGTCGTAGGTGACGCCGCCGGCCTTCTCGAGGTCCAGCACCAGGGTGTTGTTGGCCGTGCTGATCGCGTTGACCTTGTCACGCATCAGTGCGGTGCTCTTGAGGGTGGTGGCCCCGCTCATGGCCGTGACCTTGAAGGTGATGCCGCTGGTGTTGTCGTAGGCACCGGCGTCCCACTCGAAGGTGTTCATCCCGCTGCTCTGCGCGCCGAGGTTCAGCGTCTGCAGCGTCTGGCCGGCGGCGTTCTGGATCTCGACCTTCACGTTGTCGGCGGCGGCGTCGATCTGGAAGCCGCCCGTGCCGACCTTGTCGGCGATGTCCATCTTGTTGCCCGGCACGATCACCTCGCGGCCGACCAGCGAGGCGCCCTGCACCGCCTGCATCTGCAGGAACTGGGTCGACAGGCCGCCCACCGTGCCGTTGAGCTTCTCGATGCCGCTGACGGTGTTGATCTGCGCGATCTGGCTGGTGACCTGCGCGTTGTCCATCGGGTTCAGCGGATCCTGGTTCTGCATCTGCGCGACCAGCAGCTTCAGGAAGCGCTCCGAGCTCTCGGCCGCGGTGGTGGCGCTGCTGTCGCTGGACGACTTCGTGTTCAGCGCGGCGTAGTTGTTGGTGACGGTGTCGACGGCCATGGGGTGCTTTCCGGTTCAGTGAGGTTGAAGGGCTCACTGGCCCATCTGCAGCGTCTTCATCAGGAGCGTCTTCGCGGTGTTCATCACCTCGACGTTGTTCTGGTACGAGCGCGAGGCCGAGATCATGTTGACCATCTCCTCGACCGCGTTCACGTTGCTGTAGGTGACATAGCCCTCGGCATCGGCCTGCGGGTGCTTCGGGTCGTGCACCTTGCGGCCGGGGGTCTGGTCCTCGGAGATCGTGCTCACCTTGACGCCGGCCGACGCGGCGGCACCGGCCTGGCCGATCTGGCCCATCATTTCGGTCTGGAACGTGACCTGCCGCGCCTTGTAGGCCTGGCCATCGGGCCCGGCGACGGTGTCGACGTTCGCGAGGTTGGACGCGACCACGTTCAGGCGCTGCGACTGCGCGCTGACCGCGCTGCCGGAGACGTTGAAGATCTGGAACATGCTCATCATTGCCCCTTGATCGCTTCGAGCATCGTGCGCACGTTGGCGTTGATGAAGCGAAGCGTCGCTTCGTAGTGCACCGAGTTGTCGGCGAAGTTGGCGCGCTCGCGGTCCATGTCGACCGTGTTGCGGTCGAGGTTGGTCTGGCTGGCGGTCGCGTACAGCAGGTTCGATTCGGCGCGCGCGCCGGTCAGGCCGCTCTCGATGCCGATGTGGCCGGCCTGCGTGGTCTTCGGCACCGCCGCGCCCTGCTGGCTGCCGGTGGCTTCGCGCAGCGCCTGGGCGAAATCCATGTCGCGGGCCACGTAGCCCGGCGTGTCGGCATTCGCGATGTTGCCGGCGATCAGACGCTGGCGCTCCGAGCGCAGCGCAAGCGCCTGGCCCTGGAAGTCGAGCGAATTGGTCAGATTGTTCAGCATGGCGGCGTGTCCTTTCGGTCCGCGGCGTCGGTCGGTGCCGAGGCCATGGGCGATGTGAAAGGATTGTGGGCAGCGCCTCCTGAAACATAAGCGGGAATAGCGGCCGGTTTGTCCGCCATTTCGGTGCCTTGCCCGGCGCGCACCCCTCCTACAGTCGAGGCGTGAACCCAACCCCTGCCCTTGTTGCCTTCGTCGTTGTCGCGACAGCCTGCGCTGCTTCAGCAGCACAGCCGTCCGCGGCTGCGTCGCCGCTCGAGCAGCAGGCGCTCTCCTTCGTGCAGGCCCAGCTGGGCAGCAACACGCTGCCGGGCCGCGTCGAGGTCGTCGCCGGTCCGCTGGACGCCCGGCTGCGCCTCGCCCCCTGCCAGCAAGTCCTGGCTTATCTGACACCGAACACCCGGCTGTGGGGCAAGACCCGGGTCGGGCTGCGCTGCACCCAGGGTGCGACGCCGTGGAATGTGTATCTGCCGGTGACCGTGAAGGTCTGGGGCCGGGCGCTGGTGATGGCCCAGGCGATGCCGGCCGGCCAGGTGCTGGCGGCCGCCGACGTCCGCGAGGCCGAGGTCGACCTCGCCGAGGACGCCAGCCCGGCGCTGACGGATGCCGCAGCCCTCGTCGGGCGCACGCTGGCCCGGTCGGTCGCGGCCGGCCAGGGCGTGCGCCAGGCCACCTTGAAGGCCCGGCAATGGTTTGCCCCGGGCGACACCGTGCGCATCCGGGCCGTCGGTGACGGCTACGCGGTGGCCGGCTCGGGCGAGGCGCTGACCGCCGGCATCGAGGGCCAGCCGGCGCGCGTGCGCACCGAAAGCGGCCGTCTCGTGACCGGCGTCGCGGTGGCGGAACACCAGTTGGAACTCGCATTGTGAAAAACTGTTCCAGGCACAACAATTCGGGTGAAACCCCTCAAGTCGCCACCGGGCGGGCCGATACACCGTGCATGTTGAAAGGCCGGGGCCTCTGTCCCGACCCAAGGAGTCCTTCATGAGCATCAAGATCGGCCATCAAGCAGAAGCAGCCGCGCCGACCCAGGCGGTCGGTGGCGCCACGCAGAAACAAGGGGCTGCCGCCAAGCCCGCCGAGCAGGCCACCCAGGCCGTCGGCGCCGCGGCACCCGAAGCCAGCACCACCGTCTCGCTGTCGAGCGCGGCCTCGTCGCTGACCGGCACGAGTTCGGCCAGCGCCGACTTCGACGCCGACAAGGTCAAGCGCATCTCCGACGCGATCGAGAACGGCTCGTTCAAGGTCAACCCGGAAGCCATCGCCGACAAGTTGATTTCCAACGCCCGCGAAGTCCTGGGTCATTGATCGTCATGCAGCAGCCGGTGATTCCCGCGTACGAAACCTCGCCCGAACTCGAGGCGACCCTCGGCGCGGTCGAGACGCAACTCGCCTCGCTGGGCGAGGCACTGCGCACGCGCGACAGCGCGGCGATCGACCTGCACGCGACCGAACTGCACCGCTCGCTGGCGCGTGCGGTCGACCACTTCTCCCGCGCCGCCCGCAGCGGCCCGGTGCCGACCCCGTTGCGCGAGCGCCTGGCGCTGGCCGGCGGCCTGGTGGCGGCACAGCGCGAATCGCTGGCGCGCGCCACCGCCGCACTCGATCGCGCGATCGACGTGCTGATGCCGCGCGAGCGGCCGGCGGCGGTCTACTCGGCGATCGGCCCCGCCGAACGCGGCAGCCGCGGCTCCATTCAAGCTTGAATGGAGCCCCCCAGTCGCTTCGCTCCTGCCCCCAAGGGGCGCCACCCCTCGGCCCGGCAAAGCCGGATCCTGGGGCGTTGCTTGATCAGCGCGGCCTGAACGGCGCTCTATAAAGCCACACCGGCCGGCCATCCGGGCAGAGGTGCCGAGCCACCGGGCGCAGTTCCTGCGCCTCGAATTCCAGACTTGCCATCCATGCGCCGGCGCGCAGCTCCTGCCGCGCCTTCGCGACCGCGCGCGGCATGCTCTCCGGCCGCTGGAACAGGTAGACCCCGTCGTACGCCGACCAGTCGGCCTGCCAGATGTCGCCACGCGTCACGCGCGCCGGGATGCGCTGCAGCCGACAACGCAGCCCGCACAGCAGCCGCACCGGCCAGCTCCACTCGATGCCGTCGAGCACCGCCCCCGGATACGCCACGTGCAACTCGCGCAGACCGTCGCCCAGCCCGCAGCCGGCGTCGAGCACGCGTGCGCCGTCCGGCAGCGGCATGAGCGACGGCAGGCCGCGCAATGCACCGCGCGGCGTCGGGAACACCGGCGCATCGCGCCAGGCATGGACGGGATAGAGGGCCAGCAGCGCGCCCATCGGCAGCAGCCAGGCCCAGGCAGGCAGCGCACCGGCGAGGCCGGAGGCCAGCAGCGAGAGGGGAAAGCCGAGTGCCACGAAGACGCGCCGCCAGCGCGTACCAGCCACGATCGGCAGCAGCGCCAGCACGCCGCCGAGCGCGGTGGCCAGCAGCAGCGCGATGCCGAGCGGCACGGCAGCACGCTGCAATCCGAAGAAGAGCCCCCAGGCCGCAGCCCAGGCCAGCAGCGCGGGCAGCGGCCAGATCACCCCGGCCCCGGCGTCAGAAGTTGAACGCGAGCCGCATGCCGCCCCAGTGCCGGCCCTGCACCGTGATCGGTGCGGCGGCTTCCTTCAGCAGCACGAACTGGCCACCGCCCATGTCGCGGCGGTAGGTCTGCAGCAGGAACGGGCGCTGGTTGCGCGCCGAAGCGAGCCCGGTGCGGTCGTTGAAGATGCGGCGGTAGCGGCTGTTGGCCGTGTCCCAGGCCAGGTCGCCGCGCTGCGGGTTGCAGTACTTCTTGTTGTGCGTCGCCACGTAGCCGTTGCGGTCGACCGCGATGCAGAACACCACCTTCGGGCTCAGCGTCAGCACGCGCTCCTGCACCTGCGGGAACAGCCGGTCGGCCAGCTCGATGAACTGCGTGGCGTGCTGCGCCGGGTTCGTGCCCGGCAGCGGCCGGTAGTTCTCGTCGAACAGGGCTGCCGGCGAAATGGTCTTGGTGCGCAGCGAATCCTCGAGCAGCTTGCCGATCTGCGCGGCCGCTTCCATCGCGGCCTGGATGAACGGCGTGTCCTCGGTCTCGATGCCGCATTCGGCGACCAGCTCGATCAGGTGCTCCGAGACCTTCAGGAAGGCCTCGCTGCGGCGCATCGCGCTGTCGAGCGCGGCGGTGGTCTGCTGGATCTCCGACTGCATCGCCCCCATCTGCACGTTGACGCCGCCGCAGATCTCGCGGCTTTGCGTGGCCGCGGCGGTGATGCTCGCGACACCGGCCTCGACATCGGCCAGCGCCTTGTGGAACCCGCCCTGCCGGACTTCGCCCGGCTTGACCTGGATCTCGCGCGACAAGGCCTCGATGCGGGTGTCGAGCACGCCCACGGTGCTCATGATCGCCTTCGACGACCCCTCGACCTTCGAGGCCAGGTCCTTCACCGCATCGGCCACCACGCCGAAGCCGCGACCGGCCTCGCCGGCGCGCTTGGCCTCGACCGAGGCGTTGAATGCCACCAGCCGCGTCTGCAGCGCGATCTGCGTGATCTCGCTGGCGGCCGCGGCCACCTCGCGCAGCGTGTCGACGATGCCCGACACCTCGGTGCCGACCGCCTCGACCGCGTCGCGCGCTCGTCCGACGGCCTCGAGGCTGCCGGCCGTCACGTCGCCGATCGCCTGCTGCGCCCGTGTCACTTCACCGAGCTGGCCGGCCAGCGCGAGCACGGCCTGCGCCTGGCGCGCCGACACCTTGCTCGCGTCGTCGAGCAGGCCGCGCACCTCGGCGGCGTCGCGGCCGACGCTGGACGCCTGCTTGCCGATCGACTGCACCGCGGCGCGCAGGTCGGGCTCGGCGGCCGCGCTCATGGCGCTCACCACGGGCTCGACCGGCTGCAGCTCGCGGCCCTTGCGGAACATTGCAAACATGTCGTCTCGATTTCTCTGTTCACCACTCGCGCAGCTTGACGCGCAAGCGGGCGATGGACTGGCTGTGCAGCTGGCAGACACGCGATTCGGTCACCTTCAGCACGGCCGCGATTTCCTTCAGGTTCATGTCGTGCTCGTAGTACATGCTCATCACGTACTGCTCGCGCTCCGGCAGCGTCTTGATGCCGTCGACCAGGGCCTGGCGCATGCGCTGGTCCTGCAGCTGCGCGAGCGGGTTGACCCCTTCGTCGGCGACGTGCCGGTCGAGGTAGTCATTGTCGCCATCGTCGCCCGACATGTCCTCCAGGTAAACCAGCTGGGTGCCGCGCACCTTGCCAAGCAGTTCCTGGTATTCGGGCAGCGTGACGCCCATCTCGCGGGCGATCTCGCTCTCGGCGGGCGCGCGGCCGAGCTTCTGCTCGAGCTTGTGCACCGCCGATTCGATGGTGCGCTGCTGCTTGCGCGTGCCGCGCGACAGGTAGTCGTTGCCGCGCAGCTCGTCGAGCATCGCGCCGCGGATGCGCTGCGTCGCGAAGGTCTCGAACTGCACGCCCTGGGCTGCGTCGAAGCGGCTCAGCGCGTCCGTCAGGCCGATCATGCCGACCTGGATCAGGTCGTCGATCTCGACGTTGGCAGGCAGCTTCGCGATCATCTGGTGCGCGAGGCGGCGCACCAGCGGGCTGTACTGCTTGAGCATCGTGTTGACGTCGAGTTGGCCTTTGGCGGTATACATGGGGTCAGCTCCGGGGAAATTCAGTTCAGGGCCTGCTGCGGGAAATCGCGGTACGCCGGGAAGGCGGTGGCGTACGCGGTTTCGACAGAGGCGGCAGGCTGCAGCACATCACGGGCCCAGCGGCGCAGGGCTGGCGTGGGCGGATCGTTGACATCGGACGCCGGGTCGACGTGCATCCAGTCGCGCAGCACGGCGCCCAGGAAGCCATCGGCACACGAGGCGATCTGCTGCGCGATGCGTTCAGCGCGCGGCGAATGGGGGGCGGCGCCGAGCAGCAGGTCGTGCACCATCAGGCCGGCGCGCTGCGTCAGCAGCTTCATCGCGGCGTAGGCGTGGGTCACGCTGCTCGGGCGGTCGTCGGCCAGCAGCAGCGGGCGGGCCTCGCTGCGCATGAACAAACGGCACAGGTCGGTCTCGGTGGCATGCACCAGCACCACGTCGGCATGCGGCGCGGCATCGGCAGCGGCATGCAGGAAGTTGGCGGTGCTGCCGTGCGCGTCCACATAGCGGATCGGCAGGCCGCGCGCGGCCAGGTACGACACCTGGTGCGACAGCGCCTCGACGCAGCCGGTCAGGCCGACGGCCGTCAGCTCGGCCGGGGCCGGCGCGCGGTCGGAGGCGTCGATCACCAGCACATGCGCGCCCAGCTCGCCGAAGGCGGTGCACAGGCGCTCCAGCATCACGCCGCCGAACGCCATGTTCGGGTTGGCCACCACCGGCACGAAACGCACGCGCGTCTGGCCGAACAGCTGGCGCAGGCCGTGGGCCTGGTCTTGCGGGAACGAGGAGTCGTAGGCGTCGTGCATGGGGCGCTGAGGACGAGTCGAGGGGGCTGTTCTTGTGGGATCGGGCGAGCGATCAGGCGTGCAGCGATCCGCGGGTGCGCAGCGCCGGCTGGCGCGCCGTGAAGATCAGGTTCACGTCGTCGGCATCCATGCGGTAGGCGGTGCCGGTGTTGGCGCGCAGCGCGCGATGCACCAGCGCGTGGGCCGACAGGCGGTGCCAGTCTTCGGGGACGCGCTGGCCGTTGGCGACGCCGACCACCTTCAGCTTGTGGCGGATCAGCGCGTCGAGCGCCGGGGCCAGCTTGACGGCTTCGTCGAGCTTGGACAGCACGATGCCCTTGCAGGCGGCGGCGCGGTACGAAACCATCACGTCCTCGATGGTCTCGCCCTGCGCGGCGGCGTTGACGACCAGCAGCTTCTGGATCGAGCGGTGGGCCAGCATGTCGAGCAGTTCGCGGGTGCGGCTGTCGCGCTGCGCCATGCCGGCGGTGTCGATCAGCACCATCTTCTTGGCCGCCAGCAGTTCCAGCAGGTCTTCGAGCGAGGCGCGGTCGTGGGCGGTGTGCACCGGCACGCCGAGGATGCGGCCATAGGCGCGCAGTTGTTCGTGGGCGCCTACGCGGTAGGCGTCGAGCGTGATCAGGCCGAGGTTGGCGGCGCCGTGCTTGGTGGCGAAGGCGGCGGCGATCTTGGCGGCGCTGGTCGTCTTGCCGACGCCGGTGGAGCCGATCAGCGCGTAGACGCCGCCCTGGTCTTCGAGCGCGGCGTCGTTCTCGCCGGTGATCAGGTTGCGCTCGAGGATGTTGGCGGCCCACGAGGTCTCGTCGCTGACGTCGTTCGGCAGGCTCTCGGCCAGCTTGCGGATCAGCGCCGGCGAGAAGCCGCTGTCGAGCAGCTTCTGGATCAGCATCGCCTGGGCGGGCTGGCGCTGCAGCTTCTCCATGAAGGCCAGGGCACCGAAGCGCTCCTCGATCAGGCCCTTCATCGAGCGCAGCTCGTTCATCATGTCCTGCTGGTCGCGGCGGGCCGAGGCGTTGACGGTGGAGCGTGCATCGGCGAGCGAGACGACCGGTGCGGCGGGCACCGGGGCGGGCGTGTGTTGCTGGGCATGGGCCTGGGCACGTGCATCGGCCAAGGCCTGCGCGTGGGCCTGAGCCTGCGCTTGAGCGGCGGCGGCCTGCTGTTGCTGCACGCGGATTTCTTCGCGCAGCACCGGCGGCTCGCGCAGCGTGGCGCTGCGGCCGCCGACGGCCTGCATCGGCGCGTGCTGCACCGGCGCCGGGTGCATCGCCTGCCGTTCGGCCAGGCGCTGCTCGAGCGCGGTCGGCAGCGGCAGCTCGTCGTCGGGCATGAAGCTGGGTTCGTTGTCGCGGCCGTGCTGTTGCTGCATGGCGGCCTGGCGGCGCTTGAGCATGCGCTCACGCACGTAATCCTGGAACGACAGCGTGCTCATCGAC
>NZ_JBFUFQ010000086.1:0-22790 GCF_056403355.1 Rhizobacter sp. P2_H3
GCGCGGTCGACGCGCTGCGCGAGGCACGGCGGCCGGTGTTCTACGGCGGCGGGGGCCTGATCAACGCCGGCCCCGCCGCGTGCGCGGCGTTCGCCGAGCTGGTGCGCCGCTGCCACGCGCCGTGCACGCTGACGCTGATGGGCCTCGGCGCCTTCCCGGCATCGAGCCCGCAGTTCCTCGGCATGCTGGGCATGCATGGCACGCTGGAGGCCAACCTCGCGATGCATGACGCCGACCTGGTGGTGTGCGTCGGCGCGCGCTTCGACGACCGCGTCACCGGGCGGCTCGACGGCTTCTGCCCTGAGGCGCGCTTCATCCACGTCGATATCGACCCGACCTCGATCAACAAGGTCGTGAAGACGCAGGTGCCGCTGGTCGGCGATTGCGGCTGGCTGCTGCAGTCGCTGCTGGAGATGCTCGGCCCGCAGCCGCTCGACCCGCAGCGGCTCGACGCGTGGTGGGCGCGCATCGACGGCTGGCGCGCGCAACGCTCGCTCGCCTTCGACGACACGCCGCACCAGATCGCGCCGCAGGCGCTGCTGGCGCGGCTGCAGTCAGCGCTCGACGGCCGCGACGCGATCGTCTCGACCGACGTCGGCCAGCACCAGATGTGGGCCGCGCAGCACCTGCGCTTCGACGCGCCGCGGCGCTGGCTCACCTCGGGCGGGGCCGGCACGATGGGCTACGGGCTGCCGGCGGCGATCGGCGCGCAGGTCGCGCACCCGGGCCGGCTGGTGGTTTGCGTCAGCGGCGATGCGTCGATCCTGATGAACATCCAGGAGATGGCCACGGCCGTGCAGGCGGGCGCACCGGTCAAGGTGGTGCTGCTGAACAACGGCCACATGGGCATGGTGCGGCAGTGGCAGCAGCTGGTGCACGGTGGGCGCACCAGCCAGAGCGCGCTCGACGTGCAGCCGGATTTCGTCGCGCTCGCGAAGGCTTTCGGCTGGCGCGCGCGCCGCGTGGATCAGCGCGGCGCACTCGACGAGGCGCTCGCCGAGTGCCTCGCGAGCCCGGGCCCGTTCTTCCTCGACGTGGTCGTGACGCCCGAGGCGAACTGCTGGCCGATGATCCCGGCCGGCTGTGCGCACGACGAGGTGCGGCTCGGATAGCAGGATCAGGTGGCGTGGATCGGAATGCTGCCCGCCGGCAGCGCACGCGCCCGGAGTTGTCCGCAACCGCCCTCCACGTCCTGCCCCGCCGACTGCCGCAGCGTCGTCAGCACGCCGCGGCCGTGCAGCGTGCGCGCGATGGCCTCGGCGCGCTCCGCGCTCGRCCGCCGGAAGTCCAGCCCCTCGTTGGTGTTGTACGGAATCATGTTCATGATCGCGTACTTGCCGCGCAGCAGCCGCACGATGCCGTCGATCTCGTCGTCGCCGTCGTTGATGCCGTCGAGCAGCGTCCACTGGTACTGGATCGGGTAGCCGCTGGCGCGCGCATAGCGTTCGCCGAGCTCGACCAGTTCATCGGGCGCGATGCGCGGCGCGCGCGGCAGCAGCTGCTCGCGCAAGGCCGCCTTGGTGGTGTGCAGCGACAGTGCCAGCGCCGGCTTCACCGGGCCTTCGGGCAGCCGCTCGAACACCCGCGGGTCGCCGACGGTCGAGAACACCAGGCTCTTGTGGCCGATGCCGCCGGCGGTGCCGAGCAGCTCGATGGCCTCCATCACGTTGTCGAGGTTGTGGGCCGGCTCGCCCATGCCCATGAAGACGACCTTCTTCACCGGCCGGCGCGCGCGGGCCAGCGCGACCTGCGCGACGATCTCGGCGCTGCCGACCTGGCGCAGCAGCCCGTCGCGGCCGGTCGCGCAGAACACGCAGCCCACCGCGCAGCCGACCTGGGTCGACACGCACAGGCCGTCGCGCGGCAGCAGCACGCTCTCGACCGCCTGGCCATCGGGCAGCTCGACCAGCAGGCGGGCCGAGCCGTCGTCGGCCGGGTGCTCGGAGCGCAGGCGCGCCAGGCCGTCGAGCTGTTGCACCAGCGCCGGCAGGGCCTCGCGCAGCGCGAGCGGCAGGAAATCCTCCGGACGGCGCTTGCCGGCATCCTGCGGCAGCGCGCGCGACCACTGGCGCAGCACGCGTTCCTCGTGGACCGGCTTGGCGCCGAGTTCGCGAAGCTGCTGGCGGAGGGTGGTGATGCGCATGGGAGACGGCGAAGAGGCGCCACAGTCTAACGGGCCACGGCGGGGCCACGTCGAGGGCCGACGCCGAAGCCCGCCTTGCGCGACACTCGCTGCTTCGCATCATCACCGCCCAGACGTACGCCATGACGTTGCCCGCCACGCCCACGCCCCGCTTCGACATCTTCTACAAGTACGACGCCCTGACCCAGCTGCTGTTCGACTACGCCGCCGCGCACCCCGGCCTGGTGCAGGTGCAGTCGATCGGCAAGAGCCACGAAGGCCGCGACATCTGGCTCGCGACCGTCACCAACACCGCGACCGGCCCCGACACCGACAAGCCCGCGTTCTGGGCCGACGGCAACATCCACGCCGCCGAGCTGACGGCCAGCACCACCTGCCTGTACTACCTGCACCACCTGGTGACGCAGTACGGCCAGGGTGACGAGATCGGCCGCCAGGTCACGCAGCTGCTCGACACCCGCGTGATCTACCTGTGCCCGCGCATCAACCCCGACGGCGCCGAGCTCGCGCTGGCCGACCGGCCGCGCCACATCCGTTCGTCGACGCGCAGCTACCCGTACGACGAGGAGCCGGTCGAGGGCCTGACGCTCGAAGACGTGGATGGCGATGGCCGCATGCTGACGATGCGCATCCCCGACCCGCACGGCACCTACAAGAAGTGCCCGCAGGACGAGCGGCTGATGGTGCCGCGCGAGCCCGGCGAGTTCGGCGGCGAGTACTACCGGCTGATGCCCGAGGGCCTGCTGAAGAACTACGACGGGCTGACCGTCAACGTGAACCGCGACCAGGAGGGGTTGGACCTGAACCGCAACTTCCCTTCTGCCTGGCGGCAGGAGTTCGAGCAGGTCGGCGCCGGCCCGTACCCGGCCAGCGAGCCCGAGGTGCGGGCGATGGTCGAGTTCATCCTGAAGCACCCGAACATCGGCGCGGCCATCAGCTACCACACGCACAGCGGCGTGATCCTGCGGCCGATGGGCACGCAGAGCGACGACGACATGATCCCGGAGGACCTGTGGTCGTACAAGCGCTTCAGCGCGATCGGCGAGAAGCTCACGGGCTACCCCGCCATCAGCATCTGGCACGACTTCAAGTACCACCCGAAGGAGGTCATCACCGGCACGCAGGACTGGGTGTACGAGCACCTGGGCGCGCTGTTCTGGGTGGTGGAGCTGTGGTCGCCGAACAAGGAGGCCGGCATCAGCGGCTACAAGTGGATCGACTGGTTCCGCGACCACCCGGTGGAAGACGACCTGAAGCTGCTGAAGTGGAGCGACGAGCAGTGCGGCGGCCAGGCCCACGTCGAGTGGAAGCCCTTCCACCACCCGCAGCTCGGGCCGGTGGAGATCGGTGGCTGGGACAAGATGAACTTCTGGCGCAACCCGCCGCCGGCGCTGCGCGAGCGCGAGGCGGCGCGCTTCCCGGCGTGGATGGACCAGATCGCGCTGAGCCTGCCCAAGCTGGAGCTGCTGCGCACCGAGGTGCGCGCGCTCGGCCCCGACACCTGGCGCGTGCGCCTGGCGGTGTGCAACAGCGGCTACCTGCCCGCCTACGTGAGCAAGCGGGCGCTGGCGCGCAAGACGGTGCGCGGCACGATGTTCGAGATCCACCTGCCGCCGGGCGATGCGACGGTGTCGCTGGTCAGCGGCAAGGAGCGCATCGAAGGCCCGCAGCTCGAGGGCCACGGGCCGAAGAGCACGCTGCAGGCCTTCCTGCCGACGCGCGAGGTGACGGCCGACCGCGCGGTGGCGGAGTGGGTGGTGCGCGCGCCGAAGGGCACGCGGCTGGCACTCAGCGCACGCGCGGACCGCGCCGGGGCGGTCAAGACCGAGGTCGTGCTCGACTGAGCTGCGGCTAGAAGTGGTACTCGGCCTTCAGCGAAGGCGCCGACACCTTGGTGCCCGCCAGCGATGACGGGTTGCCGAACTTGTTCTTGATGTACTGGTAGCCGAGGCCCGCATAGAAGGTCTTCGGCGTGCCGGCGGCCGAGCCCACGTCCCACAGCAGGCCCATCTCGGTCCAGGTCTCGGCCGCGGTGTCGCCGCCGAAGCCGTCCTTGCCCTTCTCGCCGGTCCAGGTGCCCCAGCCCTTGAACACCGCCGGCAGCCCGGCGTTGAAGTCGAAGCTCCACACCGTCGCGAGGCGCGGCGCCGCATCGAAGTTCACGTGCGTGCCGGCGATCGAGTTGTTGTTGTTCTCCTTGTAGTACAGCAGCCCGAGCGTCAGCAGGCCGGGCACGTCGAACTCCACCTTCGGGCCGGCGATGTACTTCGTGAGGCCGGCGCCGAAGGCATCGTTCTTCGAGTTGAAATCGAAGCCGAACTGGAAGCCGACATCGCGGATCGGGCCGAACTTCATCGGCTTGCCGCTGACCTTGCCGAAGCTCACGGTGTTGCTGTAGGTGGCATACACCTCGTGCGCGCCGCGGTCGCTATTGTTGGCCGGGTTGTTCTCGTCGGAGGCCAGCATGTCGATCGAGAAGAAGTTGACGCCGTACTTGTAGCCGCCCACGTATTGCAGCGTCGCGACCTTCTTCTTCACGTCCGCGTCGCTGCCGGGTTCCTTGAACTTGTTGCCATAGGTGAAGCCGATGAAGGCGTCGCTCCACTCGGCGGCATGGGCGGCGGCAGCGCAGGCGGCCAGCGCGGCACAGGCCGCGACCTTCGACAGGGTTCGTGTACGCATGGGGGAATCCTTCGGGATGGGGTTGGTGATGCGGCGGAACAAGCCGGCACCGTCTCGACGCATGCCCCGGCTTGGCGCATGCGATCCCGATGGGTACCGGCTTGTATGCAAGTCAGCAAACCCCATGCCATCGATGGGGCCTCCCGGCGCCCACCGTCCTGTGCGGCGGATCAGCCCAGTTCGTCGCTCGACGCGCTGCGCGGCAGGATCGGCGCCTCGCTCATCGCCTGGCGCCACACCTTCTTCGGCAGGAAGGTGCGCAGCTGCTCGATCGCCTTGTCGAGCAGCGCCGGGTGCAGCTCGTGGCCGATGCCGGGCAGCACGTCGGCGGTCACGTCGCCGCCGAGCGCGAGCAGGCGTTCGGCCGAATCGATCGCCGGGCCGCAGGGCAGCACGCGGTCGGCCATGCCGTGGAACAGGTGCACGGTGGTGTCCTCGGGGGCGTGCCCGGGCGCGGTGGCATGGCGGCCGCTGAAGGCCAGCACGCGGCCGGCCAGCGCCGGCTCGGCCTGCACGGCCTCGAGCGCCATGATCGCGCCCTGCGAGAAGCCGGCCAGCGCGGTGCACGGCCACGACATGTTCAGCTGCTGCTGCACGCTGCGCACCGTCGCGATGAAGCGCGGCAAGGCCTCGGCGACGCGCTGCGGGCGGTTGTCTTCGGTGATGCCCTGGATCGAGAACCACTGCCAGCCGCTGCCGCCGCCCCCGCCCGATTGCCCGCCGTCGAACGGATGCGGCGCATCGAGGCAGACCACGGCCGCCTTCGGGTACTCGGCGACCAGCCGCTGCGCGAGCGGCGCCATGTGCGAGGCATTGGCACCGACGCCGTGGAACAGCAGGAACAGCAGCTCGGGCGAACCGTCGGCGGGCAGGTGGGCGAGGGCGGTGGCAGGCATGGGTCTTCTCCGGTCAACGTGGGAGTGTGATGTGGTGGCGCCCTGGTGCCGAGCAAGGGGTTTGAACGCAGCGTTCAACGCGCGTGGGCCTCAGTCCAGCAACCCCCCCGACCGCTTCACCAGCACCTGATTCCTCCGCCGCTCCGCCGCGATCTGCTGCACGAACGCCTGCTGCGTCCCTCCCGCCGGCAGGTTGTGCGATTCACGCAGCCGCGATGCCACAACATCGCTCGCCAGCAACCGGCCGATCTCGGCGTTCAGCCGGGCCACCACCGCCGCCGGCGTGCCGGCCGGCGCGAACACGCCGAACAGCGAGCCGATGTTGGCCTGCGGATAGCCCAGCTCCGCCAGCGTCGGCACCTCCGGCAAGGCATCGAGCCGCGACGGCGCGCCGACCGCCAGCGCCTTCAGCCGCCCGGCCGCCAGCAACTGCAGCTGCGCCGACGCGACGTTGGTCGACAGGATCTCGAACTGCCCGCCGAGCGCATCGTTGATCTGCGGCCCGCCGCCCTGGTACGGCACATGCGTGATGTCGACGCCGCTTTGCAGCCGCGTCTGCGCGAGCACCATGTGGCCGCTGGTCGCGATGCCCGACGTGGCCCAGCGAACCTGCCCGGGATGCGCGCGCGCCTGCGCGATCAGGTCCGCAAAACTGTGGCCGGTGAACGCCGGCGTGCCGGCCACCAGCACCGGTGTGTTCATCACGCCGGCCACCGGCACCACGCTGCCCAGCAGGTCGCGCGGGCCGCCGGCCAGCAGCGGTTGCAGCGTCAGCGGCGAGATGGCCGAGAACGCGAGCGTGCAACCATCCGGCACGGCGCGTGACAGCACCTCCATGCCCAGCGCGCCGCCGGCACCGCCCCGGTTCTCGACGACCACCGGCACGCCCAGCGCTTGCGCCAGCGGCTCGGCCAGCGTGCGCGCCATCGCATCGCTGACGCCGCCTGGCGGGTAGACCACGATCAGGTGCACCGCCCGGTTCGGCCACGGAGCACCCGCTGGCGCAGCGGCGGCCATGACAGGCCACGCCAGCGCGGCGCGCACGATCTGTCGACGGGTCGCGTTCATGCCTTCACCTGCTTCGATGCCAGCTCGCGCGCCAAGGCCGTGAAGCGCTGCGCCGGCAGGTTGTCCTCATCGTTGCGCGACACCAGCGTCAGCGGTGCATCGAGCGACCCGCTGCCCGCCAGCCGTCGATAAGCGATCGCATGCGGATGCGCGCCGGTCATCGAGGCCGGCACCACCGACAGCCCCGCGCCAGCCGCCACCAGGTTCAGGTTCGTCATCATCCGGTCGACCTCGGCGACGATGCGCGGCCGCAGGCCCTTCGCATGGCACAGCGCGAGCAGCTCGGCATACAGCCCGGGCGCACCGGGCCGGCGCACCAGGATCAATCCCTCGCTGCACAGCTGCGCCAACGTCAGAGGTCGCGCGGCCGCACCACTGCGCTTCGACGCCGCCGCGAACGCATGGTCGCTCGGCATCGCGGCCATCACCGGCTCGCGCAGCAGCGTCTCGAACTGCAGGCCCTCGGGCCGCGCGACCGGCACCCGCAGCAGCGCGCAGTGCAGCCGGCCGGCCGACAGCGCCTCGGTCAGCTCGGCGGCGTTCTCCTCGCGCAGCTGCAGCTCCACTTGCGGGTGCAGGCGCCGGAACGCGCGCAGCAGCTCGGGCATGAAGCGGTGCGCCGCGGCCGAGCTGGTGAAGCCGATCGCGAGCGTTCCCTCCTGCCCCTGCGCGACGCGCGCCATGCGCTGCGTCATCGTCTCCATGCCCTGCAGCATGCGCGTGGCCTCGACCTGGAACTGCCGCCCCGCATCGGTGAGCGCCATGCCGCGCGGATGGCGGCGGAACAGCGACAGCCCCAGCTCGCGCTCCAGCGCATGGATCTGCTGGCTCAGCGGCGGCTGCTGGATGCCCAGCTGCTCGGCCGCACGCGTCATGTGGCCGGTCTGCGCGACGGCCGCGAAATAGCGGAGCTGTCTCATCTCCATGGCGTCATCTCCATATGTTTTTCGTATCGGAATGGCCTGCTGATTTTATTTGACCGCAGATCAGGCACGCGCCTATCGTCGCGGCGCTGTTCAACCAGAAGGCCCTCGAGGCCTCAGACCGGAGACAAACCCATGGGCCCTGGCCGCCGCCTGGACGGACGCGTCGTGCAACGCATCCGTCCCTTCTTTTCCATCCTCGCGCTGTCCGCGCTACTCGCCGCTTGCGGCGGTGGCGGCGATGACGGCACCCCTGCGCCCGAGGGTCCGCCGGTCGCCACCGGCACCGCGTGCGCGGACCTCGCCGGCCTGACGTTCACGGCCGCGCAGATCGGCCTGCCGACGCAAGGCGCCAGCGTGACCAGCGCCACTTTGGTCGCCGCCACCGACGCCGGCAACACGCTCGGCGACTACTGCCGCGTGCGCGGCACCATCGCCCCGGTCGACCCGCAGGCGCCGGCCATCACCTTCGCCGTCAACCTGCCGGCGCAGTGGAACCACAAGGCCATCCACTTCGGCGGCGGCGGCTTCAACGGCACGCTGATCGACGGCACCGAGCCGCTGCGCTTCGGCCCCGCCGGCAAGCCGGCGCCGCTCGCGCTCGGCTATGCGACCTTCGGCGACGACGGCGGCCACCAGAGCAGCAGCATCACCGACGGCACGTTCGCCGCCAACGACGAATCGCTCGCCAACTACGGCGGCCAGTCGCTGAAGAAGACGCACGACGTCGCGATGCTGCTGGTGAAGACGCGCTACGGCGCGGCGCCCGACAAGGCGTACTTCCTCGGCACCTCCACCGGCGGGCGCGATGCGCTGCTGCACATCCAGCGCTGGCCGGCCGACTACGACGGCGTGGTCGCCAACGAGCCGGCGCTCAACTACAGCGGCACGCGGCTGTCGAACGTGGCCGTCGGGCGCGCGCTGTATGCGAACGGCGGCGCCGGCTGGGTCAACCTCGCGAAGACGCTGCTGGTGCAGAAGACCGTGCTGGCCGCTTGCGACAAGCTCGACGGCGCCGCCGACGGCATCGTCAGCAATGTCGAGAGCTGCCGGAAGCTGAACCCGCAGATCCTTGCGACGCTGCGCTGCGCCGGCGGCACCGACGGCGGCGACAGCTGCCTGTCCGATGCCCAGCTGACGACCATTCGCACGATCGAGTCGCCGCTCGAACTGAACGGCTACACGCTGGCGAAGGGCGTCACGCGCGCCGGCGGCTACAACATCCTCGAAGGCACGCTGGTCGCCGGCCCCTCCACCTCGCGCGATCTCGGCACGCGCCCGGTGCCGGGCAACCCGGCCACCACCGCCGATGCCAACGTCTACGTCACCGGCGACCAGTGGGCGAAGTACTTCGTCACCCGCGATGCCGGCTTCGACACGCTGACGCTCGACCCGGTCACGGGCGGCGCCTGGGCCGCGCGCATCTCCGCGGTCTCGGCATTGACCGACGCGCTCGATGCCGACCTGTCGCCGTTCCTCGCGCACGGCGGCCGGCTGATCCTGCTGCACGGCCTGGCCGACGAGGTGATCAGCAACAACTCGACGATCGAGTACTACGGCCGCGTGAAGAGCAGCGTCGGCGATGCGGCCACCGAGCAAGGCATCCGCTTCTACACGGTGCCGGGCATGGGGCACGGCACGGGGGTCTTCCTCCCGAGCTGGGATTCGCTGGCGGCGCTGGAGACGTGGGTCGAGAAGGGCGTGGCACCTGAGACCGGCGTCGTGACCGACACCGTCGCCGCGACCGCCGGCCGCACGCGCCCGCTGTGCCGCTTCCCGGCATGGCCGAAGTACAAGGGCAGCGGCAGCCAGGACGCCGCGTCCAACTACAGCTGCGTGCAGGAGGCGGCCGATCCGCTCGCCTGCCCCAACCTGCCGGCCTCGGCGATCACCTACAAGGGCGGCAACCTGTTCGGCGAGGAACTCAGCGTCGCGCTCGACCCGGCGGCGATGGCCTACACGATCACGATCGACGCCAGCGGGCAACGCGCAGCCGGCACGCAGCGCAGCGGCGCGTTGCTGCCGAAGGGCAACTGCGTGTTCTCGAGCGGCGAGAACGGGGCCGACTTCACGTTCGGCGCCGGTGGCCTGCTGCAGGGCGGCGTCGCGGCGCCGACCGGCGGCACGTCGATCGGCCTGATCGCGTTCCAGAGCACCTTCCAGAACGCGGCGACGCCGACGGTGTTCAACCCGATCGCCAACATCTTCGACGTGGCCGGCGTGCAATACGGCGCCGACGGCGTCGCGACGGCCTACGCCGCGTCGTCGCGGGTGCGCAATGCCGGCACCTTCCAGCACTGCCAGGATCCGGCCAGCGGGCGCTTCATGACCTACGACGCCGCCTGCACGTCGACCGCGAAGGGCTACGTCACCTACAACGGCACGCGCAACGCATTCGACGTGTTCACCACCTCGCCGACCGGCGGCGCCACCACCACCGGCGGCACGCTGTCGGGCTCGGTCGTGTTCGGCCAGGTCGGTGCGACCACGGTGCCGCTGTTCCTGGTGCGCGACCCGTCCGGCGCGCACGGCCTGCGTTTGTACGCACCGCAGACGCCGCTGGCCGCCGGCAGCGCCGACGGGCACTTCGCGCTCGCCGCGAGCGACGGCAGCCAGGCCGCTGCGGTGGTGTCGGGCACAAGCCTGACGCTGGGCAGCAACACCGGCACGCTGGCCTACGACGCGCCGGTGCTGGGCGTCGCGCAGAGCAGCGGTGCCGCCGCGGGCAATTTCGTGTTCAATGCCGGCGTGCTGGGCTATGTGTCGACCGGCGCCGGCGCGGTCTACCAACTCGGGATCAGGAACTGATGATGAAGAATGCCTCGGGACGCTGGCGGGCCTGGGCCCTCGCCGCGTCGCTGGCCGCGGTGATGCCGATCGCGCGCGCCGAGCCGCAGGCGGCGCCTTGTCCCGAAGGCGTGGCGGCCGACGCGCACTGCTACAACGGCCGCGATGCGGAGGGCGCGCTGTATTGGATCGCGATGCCCGCCGACTGGAACCAGGTGCTGGTCGTGCATGCGCACGGCGGGCCGGAGGTCGGCACGCCGTCGCTCGCGCGCAGCGCCGAAGACCTGCAGCGCTGGGCCGTGATGGTGAAGGCCGGCTATGCCTGGGCCGGCTCCAGCTACCGGCGCGGCGGCTACGGCGTCACGATGGCGGCTGAAGACACCGAGCGGCTGCGCCGGCTGTTCATCGAGCGCTTCGGCAAGCCGCGCCGCACCGTGCTGCATGGGCAGAGCTACGGTGCCGGCGTGGCAGCGAAGGCGGCCGAGCTCTACGGGCCGCCGGCCTACGACGGCGTGCTGCTCACCAGCGGCGTGCTGGGCGGCGGCAACAACGCCTACGACTTCCGGCTCGACCTGCGCGTGGTCTACCAGCAGGTCTGCCACAACCACCCGAAGCCTGATGAGCCGGCCTACCCGCTGTGGCAGGGCCTGCCGCTCGATTCGAAGCTGACGCGTGCCGAACTGGCCGAGCGCGTCAAGGAGTGCACCGGCGTCGGCCTGCCGGCCGCGCAGCGTTCGCCGGAGCAGGCGGCGCGGCTGCACACCATCCTGTCGGTGGTGCACATCCCCGAGCGCAGCCTGCTCGGCCACCTGCAGTGGGGCACCTGGCTGTTCCAGGACCTGACGCAGAAGCGCCTGGGCGCCCGCAACCCGTTCGGCAACGCGAAGGTCGTCTACAGCGGTTCGGGCGACGATGCCGCGCTGAACAAGCAGGTGCTGCGCTACGCCGCCGACCCGCAGGCGGTGGCGGCGCTCGCGGCCGACAGCCGCCCCACCGGCCGGCTGAAGCTGCCGGTGCTGACGCTGCACGCCATCCATGACCCTACTGCCTTCGTCGAGCTGGAGAGTGCGTACCGCGAGATCGTCGAGGCGGCCGGTGCGTCGTCGTGGCTGGTGCAGACCTTCAGCGACGAGGCCGACCACAGCTACCTGGGCGACCCGGAGTACCCGGCGCTGCTGACGGCGCTGCTGCGCTGGGTCGACGACGGCGAGCGGCCGAGTCCGGAGGGCGTCGCGAAGCTGTGCACGGCCAACGAGGCGCGCTTCGGCGGTGGCTGCAAGTTCCGGCCGGAGTACCGCCCTGCACCGCTGTCGTCGCGGGTGCCGGAACGGGTGCCCTGAAGGCCGACGGCAATCTCGTACAAGACCGCCGGCCGCCGAGGCGCGACACTGCGCCGATGACGCCTCCCGCCCTGCTCACCGGAACCCTGTTCGCCCTTGCCGCCGGCCTGATGTGGGGCCTCGTGTTCGTCGGCCCGCTGATGCTGCCGGAGTACCCGGCCGCGCTGCAATCCTTCGGCCGCTACCTGGCCTTCGGGCTGATCGCGCTGCCGCTCGGCTGGCTCGACCGTGCGCGACTGTCGCAGCTGACCCGCGCCGACTGGATCGAGGCGCTGAAGCTCGCGGCGATCGGCAACGTCGTCTACTACCTGTTCCTCGCGAGCGCGATCCAACGCGCCGGCGGGCCGCTGCCGACGATGATCATCGGCACGCTGCCGGTCGTGATCGCGATCTGCGCCAACCTGCGGGGTCGACGTGGCGAGGGTGCCGGCGGCGAGCCGATCGCCTGGGCGCGGCTGCTGCCGTCGCTGCTGCTGATCGGCGCGGGCATCGGGCTCGTCAACCACGTCGAGATCGGGCACCTGCGCGCCGATCCGCAGGCCGACCTGGGCCGCTATGCCTGGGGTGCCGTGCTGGCGGTCGGCGCCGTCGTCTGCTGGACCTGGTACCCGTTGCGCAATGCCGACTGGCTGCGCGCCCACCCGGACCGCAGCCCGCGCAGCTGGGCGACGGCACAGGGCCTGGCGACGCTGCCGCTCGCCGCGGTCGGGTATGCAGGCACGTGGCTGTGGATGGCGCTGCAGGGTGATGCAGCGGGCGGGGGCTTCGCGATGCCCTTCGGCCCGCGCCCCGGCGATTTCATCGCGCTGATGTTTGCGATCGGCCTGTTCGCCTCATGGCTCGGCACGCTGTGCTGGAACGAGGCCAGCCAGCGCTTGCCGACGGCCCTGGCGGGGCAGTTGATCGTGTTCGAGACGCTGTCGGCGCTGGCCTATGCGTTCGTGCTGCGCCGCAGCTGGCCTCAGGCCGAGACCTTGGCGGGCGTGGCTTTGCTGGTGGCCGGCGTGCTGTGGGCACTGCGCAGCAAGGCGGCGACGCCGGTCGCGCTGACCTCGGAGCTGCACCCCTGAGGGGCTTCTTCGCCCGGCGCGTCATCGTTGGCCGCGTCGGTGACGACATGCGACGCCACGGTGGCGACCAGGCGGCGGTTGCGGTACCAGGCGCTGACGCGCTCGGCGGCTTGCAGGGTTTCGATGTTCATGATCAGTCGGCATTGAAGTTGAAGCAGCCCGGTCGCGCCGTGCGCGGCCCGGGCCGGGAGCGGTGATGCGAGATCGATCGGGCGATCAATCGTCGATGCGCTTGCCGATGTCCTTCGCGACATCGGCGACCTTCTTCTTCGCATCGCCGTACGCGGCTTGCGACTTGCCGGCCACCTGGTCGGCGACGCCTTCGGAGCGCAGGCGGTCGTTGCCCACGACCTTGCCGGTGGTTTCCTTGATCTTGCCCTTGACGTCTTCGACGCGGCCCTTGACCTGGTCCTTGTTCATGGTGACTCCTTGTTCAAGGCAGCACGGTGTGCGCTGCGGTGAACACAGTGTCGGCGTCGATGCGGGGCAGGTCTGTCGGACGTGGCCGCGTTCGATGTCGGACAAATCCGTCCGTTTCTGTGGGGTCAGGCGGCCAGCGCCTCGTCGAGCACCTCGATCCAGTGGCGCACCGGGATCGCCGTACCGCTCTGCAGGTGCTGGATGCAGCCCACGTTGGCCGAAATGATCGCCTGCGGCTGCAGCGCGTCGAGGTGGCCGAGCTTGCGGTCGCGCAGCTGGTACGCGAGCTCCGGTTGCAGCACCGAGTAGGTACCGGCCGAGCCGCAGCACAGGTGGCTCTCGCTGGCCGCGACGCGCACCTCGAAGCCGAGCGTTGTCAGATGAGTCTCGACACCGCCGCGCAGCTGCTGGCCGTGCTGCAGCGTGCACGGCGGGTGGAAGGCGAGCGAGCGCAGCCCGGCCTTGCCGTCGCGCAGTTTCATGCGCGGCTTCAGCCGCGGCACCAGCTCGGGCAGCAGCTCGCTGAGGTCGCAGGTCAACTCGGCGATGCGCCGGGCCTTCTCGGCATAGGCCGGGTCGCGGGCGAGCGCATGGCCGTAGTCCTTCACCGTCACGCCGCAGCCGGACGCGTTCATCACGATCGCCTCGACCTGGTTCGACACCACCTGCGGCCACCAGGCGTCGATGTTGCGGCGCATGTCGTCGAGCCCGCCGTCGATGTCGCCCAGGTGGGTGCGGATCGCGCCGCAGCAGCCGGCCTCGTCGGCCACCACCGTCTGGATGCCGGCCGCGTCGAGCACGCGCGCGGTCGCGCTGTTGATGTTGGGCGCCATCGCCGGTTGCACGCAGCCCATCAGCAGCAGCATCTTGCGCGGGTGCTGGCGCGTCGGCCAGCGGTGCGCCGCCGCGCCTGCTCGGGGCGGCACCTTGTTGCGCAGCGTCGACGGCAGCAGCGGCCGCACTGCCTGGCCGAGCTTCAGCGCCGGCGCGAACAGCGGCGAGGTCAGCCCCTCCTTCAGCAGCCAGCGCACCGCGCGTTCGCCGCGCGGGCGCTCGACGCGCGCGTCGACCAGCTTGCGGCCGATCTCGACCAGCTCGCCGTACTGCACGCCCGACGGGCAGGTGCTCTCGCAGTTGCGGCAGGTCAGGCAGCGGTCCAGGTGCTGCTGCGTGCTGCGCGTGACCGGCTCGCCCTCGAGCACCTGCTTCATCAGGTAGATGCGTCCGCGCGGGCCGTCGAGCTCGTCGCCGAGCAGCTGGTAGGTCGGGCAGGTCGCGGTGCAGAAGCCGCAGTGCACGCACTTGCGCAGGATCGCCTCGGCGGCGTCGCCGTCGGGCGTTCCCTTGAACTCGGAGGACAACCTGGTTTGCATCGATCAAAGATCCGGGTAGAGGCGGCCGGGATTGAACACGCCCTGCGGGTCGAAGGACTTCTTCAGCTCGCGGTGGATGCGGTCGAGCGGCGTGCGCAGCGGCGCGAACGCGCCGGCCGACTTGTCGTTCGACATGAACAGCGTCGCATGGCCGCCGACCAGCGTCGCCGCATCGCGCACCAGCGCCGCCGGCAGCGCGGTGCACAGCCAGCGCTGCGCGCCGCCCCATTCGATCAGCTGCTCGCCCGACACGGCCAGCGGCGGCGCGGTCGGCGGCACCGACAGCCGCCACAGTGCGCCGCCGTGCTCCACCGCCGCGCGCGCCTTCTCGAAGTACTCGTCGGTCTGGTTGCGCAGGCCGCGCCAGAACGTGATCGCCTGCGTCGGCTCGATCACGTCGCCGCCGAGCGCGGCGAGCGCCGACTGCACCGCCGCGAGCGCGCCGCGCAGCCGCACGACGAGCATGCCGTCCCACCAGGCGCTGGCATTGATCGGCAGCGGCAGGCCGGTCCATTCGTTGATCTTCTGCATCGCGCTGATCTGCGCCAGCTCGAAGCGCACGGTGGCGGTGGCCGGTGCGAGCGGCAGCACCTTCAGCGAGACCTCGAGGATCACGCCCAGCGTGCCGAGCGAGCCGGCGAGCAGCCGCGAGACGTCGTAGCCGGCGACGTTCTTCATCACCTGGCCGCCGAAGCTGAGCACCTCGGCGCGCCCGTTCAGCAGCGTCGCGCCGAGCACGTAGTCGCGCACCGCGCCGACCGCCGCGCGCGGCGGGCCCGACAAGCCGGCCGCCACCATGCCGCCGACGGTGCTGCCCGGCCCGAAGTGCGGTGGCTCGAACGGCAGGTACTGGTTCTTCTCCGCGAGCGCGGCCTCGAGCGTCGCGAGCGAGGTGCCGCAGCGCGCGGTGACGACGAGCTCGGTCGGTTCGTAGCTGGAGATGCCTTCGAGCACCGTGGTGTCGAGGATCTCGCCCTGCGGCGGCTCGCCGTAGAAGTCCTTGGTGCCGCCGCCGCGGATGCGCAGTTGCGCACCGGCGGCGCGGGCGGCTTCGACCTTGTCGACGAGGATCTGCAGTGCGGGGTCGTGGGTCATCAGGACATCAGAAGCGGGGAATGTCGGCGAACGGCAGCAGCCCGCGCTTCACGTGCATGCGGCCGTACTCCGCGCAGCGCACCAGCGTCGGGATCACCTTGCCGGGGTTCAGCAGCCCGGCCGGATCGAACGCATGCTTGACGGCCAGCATCTGCTCGCGCTCGGCATCGGAGAACTGCACGCACATCGACGACAGCTTCTCGACGCCCACGCCGTGCTCGCCGGTCACCGAGCCGCCCATCGCGACGCTGGTCTCGAGGATGTCGGCGCCGAACAGCTCGCAGCGGTGCAGCTGGTCGGGGTCGTTCGCGTCGAACAGGATCAGCGGGTGCAGGTTGCCGTCGCCGGCATGGAACACGTTGGCGCAACGCAGCCCGTACTTCTTCTCCATCTCGCCGATCGCGAGCAGGATGTCGGCCAGCCGCTTGCGCGGGATCGTCGAATCCATGCACATGTAGTCGGGGCTGATGCGCCCGCTCGCCGGGAAGGCGTTCTTGCGGCCGCTCCAGAAGCGCAGCCGCTGCGCCTCGTCCTTGCTGACCTCCATGCGTGCCGCGCCGCTGCCGGCCAGCACGTCGAGCATGCGGCCGATCTCCTCGGCCACCTCTTCGGGCGTGCCGTCGCTCTCGCACAGCAGGATGGCCTGGGCGTTCAGGTCGTAGCCGGCGTGCACGAAATCCTCGACGGCGGCCGTCATCGGCTTGTCCATCATCTCGAGCCCGGCCGGGATGATGCCGGCGGCGATCACGTTGGCGACCGCGTCGCCGGCCTGCCGGATGTCGTCGAAGCTCGCCATGATGCAGCGCGCGAGCAGCGGCTTGGGCACCAGCTTCACGGTGACCTCGGTGACGACCGCGAGCATGCCCTCGCTGCCGACCAGCACCGACATCAGGTCGAGCCCGGCGGCGTCGAGCGCCTCGGAGCCGAACTCCACCGCCTCGCCCTGCGCGGTGAAGCCGCGCACGCGCAGCACGTTGTGGATCGTCAGCCCGTACTTCAGGCAGTGCACGCCGCCGGAGTTCTCGGCCACGTTGCCGCCGATGGTGCAGGCGATCTGGCTGCTCGGGTCGGGCGCGTAGTACAGCCCGTAGGGGGCGGCCGCCTCGCTGATCGCGAGGTTGCGCACGCCGCACTGCACGGTGGCGGTGCGTGCCAGCACGTCGACCTTCAGGATGCGGTTGAACTTGGCCAGGCTCAGCGTGACGCCCAGCGCATGCGGCAGCGCGCCGCCGCTCAGGCCGGTGCCGGCGCCGCGCGCGACCACCGGCACGCCGAGCCGGTCGCAGGCGCGCAGCACCGCGGCGACCTGGTCCTCGGTCTCGGGCAGGGCCACCACCAGCGGCTGCTGGCGGTAGGCGGTGAGGCCGTCGCATTCGTACGGCACGGTGTCTTCGCCGCGCGACAGCAGCGCATGCGCCGGCAGCAGCGGGGACAGTTCAGCGACGACCTGCGCGCGGCGTTGCGCGCGTTCGTCGGCGCTGGGCGCACCGGCACCGGTCGCGTGGACCGGAAGAAGGGCATTCACGGGGTCAGGTCTCCCACATCGGCCTGTTCGACGAGCCCACGACTGTAGCGCGTGCTCATGGCGCTTCGGCCGCGTACAGCACATGCGCGCGCAGCGGGTGGCCGGCGGCGATGCGCGGGTGATCGAACTGCGCGCGCTGCGCCAGGCCGATGCGTTCCATGACCCGGCGCGACGGCTGGTTGTCCAGCGCCGTGAACGAGACCACCTGCGGCAGGCGCATCACCTGCCACGCATGATCGAGCACGAGACGGGCGGCCTCGCTGGCGAAGCCCTGTCCCCAGGCCGCGCGCACCAGCCGCCAACCGATCTCCCGGGGATCCGGCGCGATGCCTGGCACCGGAAGCTCGAACGGCACCGCAGAGAGCCCGACGAAGCCGGCAAACGGCAGGCCCGGCACTTCCAGCGCCCACAGCCCGTGCCCGAACTGCTCGATGTGCAGCCGCGCACGTGCCGCGAAGGCATCGCTCTGCTCGCGCGTCAGCGGCGCGAGGAAATGCCGCATCACCTGCGGGTCGGCGTTCATCGCGGCGAAGGGGGCGAGGTCGTCGTCACGCCAGGGCCGCAGCGTGACACGCCCTGCACGCAGCGTGACCGGTGCATGAAGGCTCATGCGGCGGTCGTGAACACCGTCAGCACACCGGTGTAGCCGTAGAGGTGGTGGCGCGCGATCTCGCCGGCGGCGAAGAAGCCGACCAGCGGCACGTCGCCGAGCGCGCGCCGCACGATGGCGAGCTCGGCCGACGGCGCGCCGAAATGCGGGCCGCCGCGGCCGGCGCAGCTCACGTAGACCGCACCGGCCATGCGGCGCGCCGCATGCGGGGCCGAGCTGCCGTCGGGCCCCTGCTGCAGCGCGAGCGCGGTCTCGCGCGGCATCGTCTCGGGTTCCAGCTCCTCGCGGATCTCGCTGCAGATGCGCACCAGGTCGCGCCGCGCCGCCTCGGTGCTGCGGGTGCAGAACGCCAGGTGCATGCCGGGTTCGACCTGGTCGCTGACCGCGACGCCGCGCTGCTGCGGGTCGATGCCGACCAGGTGGCGCACCCGCGTGTCGGTGCCGAACTGGCCGGGCCGCGCCATCAGGTCGTCGCGCGGGTCGCTCAGGCCGACCAGCGTCTGGCGCAGCCGCGGCAGCGCCTCGCGCGGTTCGTCGCCGTCGATCTTCAGGTCGCGCAGCAGGCAGTCGAGCGCCGGCTCGTCGTCGAGCTGCGCGACCACGTTGCGCTCGCCCTGCGTGATGCGGCGTGCCGGGCCGACCGGCTGGCAGCCCTGCGTCACGCGCGAGACCAGGCTCACCTCACGGCTGAACGCGACGCCGGACAGGCCGCCGTCGAACACGCCGTCGGCGATGTGCAGCGCCTGCGTGCGCGCCGACGCGAGGCCACCGAACAGGTAGCCGGTGGCGGTGCGGTCGCTCATCTCGGTGATCAGCTCGGCCAGGTCGGTGGCGCCCGGGTCGGCATGGACCTGCGCAGAGTTGGGCGCGAAGCCCGCATCACCATGCAGCGGTGCCGCCCCCGAGAACACGCGGAACTGCTCGCGCGGCAGGTCCGACAGCATCAGCGCGAGCGCCGGCTCGTCGAAGTACTCGACGCCGTTGGCCGCGATGCCGACGCCCACCGCGCCGACCCAGGCCACGCCCGGCCAGCGCTGGCGCAGCTCGGCCAGCAGCTCGGTGGCATGTGGCGCGTAGTGGTCGCTGAGGTAGACCCAGCCGAGCGTCGGCTCGCTGATGTGCGCACCGCCCGGGTCGGCACGTTGCGCGTCGATCTGCGCGGCCGACAGCGCGAGCGCCATGCGCCAGTCGGGGTGGGTCGCGTGGGCGTGGGCGAACAGCTTCATCGCGGCGGGCTCCTCAGCGGCGCGGCGCGGCACGCTTGCGGGCGGCTGCGGTGTTGGCTGCGGTGTTTGCCGCTGTCTTGGCGGCCGTCTTGGCCACCGCCCTGGCCGTCCGCACCGTCTTGATCGCCACCTCGCCCGGCATCGTCGCCGCGCGCTTCAGCGTCTGCCCGGCGGCGTCGACCGATTGCTTGACCAGCGCGCCGGCCAGGTTGCGCGCCGCATCCGACGCGCTGTCCTTCATCGCGGTGGCGGCGAGCTCGGTGAACTGCTTGGTGAGGGCGCCCCACCATTGCATCGGGTCGACGGCGGCGGGGTTGGCCGCGGCGGTGTCGTTTTTCGAGCGGGCCTTCGCGTCCGGCTTGCGCGCCGGCGCGGGGTCGGCTGCTGGTTCTGCAGCAGGGGTGGCCGCGGGCCTGGCCGTCAGCGAATCGCGCAGGTCTTCCATCTGCACGTTCATCGTCTTCAGCGTCGACAGCGTCATGCGCTGCACCTCGAGGGCCTGGATCGTCGCGCCCAGCATGCGGGCGTTCTGCTCGAGCCAGAACTGCACGGTGCGCAGCTCCTCGATGCGCTTCTCGAGCTCCTCGGGGTTCAGCGTCGGCGCGACCCACTGGCCGATGTTCGGCAGCGCGGCGCCGGCGTTCTTCACGAGCCCCTGCAGGAAGTCGAAACCGGGCACCAGCTTCGTGAAGTTCGGGGCCTCGGCCATGGTGTCTCCTTGTGGGCAGCTGTTGTCTTTTGGACAGCCGATTGTGCACGCCTTGCACGGGCCGCACACACACGCAACCCCTAGCACCCCCCTACCTGAAAACTCTTGCAGGTGAAGGACGAGCGGCGTTGACGCGACCCCCGCTTGTGCCCGACCCTGAGGGCGCGCCGCTGACTGTCGGCGCTTTTGCTTCCAACCTCACAAGGGAATGAGACATGACAAAGCGATCCATGCATCGAATCTCTCTGCGCAGGGTGTTGTCAGCCCTGCTGGTCCTGACGGGCGCTACCGCGCTCTCGGCCCATGCCGGCGTCCTGTCGGCAGCAGCGGCGGCCCAGAGCATCACCGCAGTACCCCAGGCCGACGTACCGACCCCCACCGACCGGCTGATCATCAAGTACCGCAGCGGCGCAGCCGGCGCCGCGTCCACGGCCTCCACCACCGAACGCAGCGTGCTGCACCGCAGCGCGCAGGATGTCGCGCTGCGCGCCGGCGTGCAGATGCAGCTGTTGCGCATCGGCGCGCTCGACACGCACGTGATGAAGTTCGACCGCCGGCTGCCGCAGGCCGACGTCGCCCAGATCGCACGTGACATCGCGGCGTCCGACCCGAACGTCGAGTACGCCGAGCCCGACCGCATCCTGCATGCGTTGTTCGTGCCGAACGACACGCAGTACGGCCAGCAATGGCAGTACTTCGAAGCCACGGCCGGCCTGAGGCTGCCGGACGCGTGGGACAAGTCCACCGGCACCGGCGTCGTCGTGTCGGTGATCGACACCGGCTACCGGCCGCACGCCGACCTGGCGGCGAACATCCTGCCCGGCTACGACTTCATTGCCGACACGGCCACCGCCAACGACGGCGGCGGGCGCGACAGCGATGCGAAGGATCCGGGCGACTGGATCACCGCCGGCGAATGCGGCACCGGCAGCACGGCCGAATCGAGCAGCTGGCACGGCACGCACGTGGCCGGCACCATCGCGGCGGTCACCAACAACGGCAGCGGCGTGGCGGGCGTGGCGTTCAACGCCAAGGTCGTGCCGGCGCGCGTGCTGGGCAAGTGCGGCGGCTACACCTCGGACATCGCGGCGGCCATCATCTGGGCCTCGGGCGGCACGGTGAGCGGCGTGCCGGCGAATGCCAACCCGGCGCGCGTGATCAACATGTCGCTGGGCGGCAGCGGCGCGTGCGACACCACCTCGCAGAACGCCATCACCTCGGCCCGCAGCCGCGGGACGGTGGTGGTGGTGGCGGCCGGCAACAGCAATGCCAACGCCTCCGGCTTCTCGCCGGCGAGTTGCAGCGGCGTCATCACCGTGGCGGCCACGAACCGCAGCGGCGGGCGTGCCTACTACTCGAACTTCGGCGCCATCGTCGACGTCGCGGCCCCGGGCGGCGACGTGCGCTCGAGTGCGGCGAACGGCATCCTGTCGACGCTGAACTCGGGCGCGACGACGCCGGGCGCCGACAGCTACGACTACTACCAGGGCACGTCGATGGCGACGCCGCACGTGGTGGGCGTGGTGGCGCTGATGCTGGCGAAGAACCCGTCGCTGACGCCGGACCAGGTGGAGACGCTGCTGAAGTCGTCGTCGCGGGCCTTCCCTGCCACCTGCTCGCAGTGCGGCGCGGGCCTGGTGGATGCCAACGCGGCGGTCGATGCAGCCGGTGGCGGCACGACGACACCGCCGACGCCGGTGACGGACACCGAGTCGAACAACACCATCGCGACGGCGCAGGCGGTGAACAAGAACTCGCTGGTGTCCGGCACGGTCGCCAGCAGCTCCGACACCGACTACTTCAAGGTGACGGTGGCGAGCGGCAGTTCGCTGACCGCGACGCTGACGCCGAACAGCAGCTCCGACTACGACCTGTACATCTACAACGCCAGCGGCACGCAGCTCGCGAAGAGCGAGAAGAGCACCGGCCTGGTCGACTCGGCCTCGGTGACCAACAGCGGCGCGAGCGCGGTGACGTACTACGTGCGCGTGCTGTACTACAGCGGCGGCACCGGCGCCACCAACGGCAAGTACACGCTGGGCATCAACTGATCAGCGCTTGAAGACGATGCGCTCGACGCGGTAGCCGCGGGCCTTCAGCAGGGCCGGGAGGCCCTGCGGCCCGATCATGTGCAGGCTGCCGACGGCGGCGAACACCCGTTCGCCGCCCTCGTGCCAGGCCGCGACCTGCTCGGCCATCGCCGGGTTGCGCTCGTCGAGCATGCGCTTCATGTCGCGCCGGTCGTCGGCCGTCTTCATGCAGTCGCACCAGCTCGCATAGCGCTCCAGCTCGTCGAGCTTGCTGCCCGACCACACGTCGGCGATGCGCTTGAGCATGCGCCGCGTCTGGCCCTTCTCGAGGTCGGCCAGCGTGCGGTCGATCATCTCGACGCGCTCCTCGGGCGTGCCGCCGGTCAGCATGTCGAGCTGCATCTCCGGCGTCTCCAGCGAATCGACCTGCTTGCCCAGCTGGTGGCCGAGCAGCGCGATGAAGGCGTCGATGCCATAGGCCGGGTCCAGCCCGTCGGCGCGGCCGGCCGTGACGGCCAGGTTCAGCGCCAGCAGCACCGGGCTCAGCGAGCGGCTGATCGCGTCGGGGATGCAGGCGGCGCGCGCCTGGCCCTGCAGGCGTTGCTCCAGCGCCGCGGGCAGCGGCTCGCCGCCACTGGGGGCTTGCGCGGCACCGAGCCGGCGCGCGATGTCGGCGTCGGTGATGTCGAGTTCGAGCGCGATGCGCTGGCTCTCGCGCAGCGCGGCGGCGACCGCCGGGCCCGGGATCACCCAGTCGGGCCGCGCGACGTGCATCGTGCCGTACAGCCATGAGTCGTGACCGCCCTTGCTGAGGCGCCACAGGAAGCCGCGGTCGCGCGAGCCGCCGGGATCGGACTGCGCCCTCAGCGCACGCGCCTGCTGCGCGGCGGCCT
>NZ_JBFUFQ010000087.1:0-22385 GCF_056403355.1 Rhizobacter sp. P2_H3
TGCTGCGGGTGCGACAGTGGCGCGCTGCGCGGCTGCGCCGCCGCCTGCGCGCGCAAGGCCGCCAGCACCTCGTCGCGCCGCGCACCGATCTGCGCCCGCAGCTCGGCCGACAGCGCCCCCTGCGGCGCACGGAAGCGCAGCCGGTTCCCTTCGAACCACAGCACCACGCCTTGCGCGGCCAGGGCGGACAGCAGGTCGGTCACGGGAGTCACGAGGGGACGGTCCTTTCAGCAGAGGGTTGCCACAACCAGAGTGCCAGCAGCGCCAGCCCGATCCACACCGCGCCGAGCATGTCGCGGTGCGAGAAGGCTTCGCCCGCGGCGCCCCATTCCACCAGCGCCATGCACAGCAGGTGCACGTGCAGCGTCGGCGCCACCTGCGCGACCGGCGCGCGCTCGCAGGCCCGGTCCAGCGCCCACAGCGCGAGCAGGCCGACCGCGCCGATGCCGGCCAGCAGCATTGCATCGTGCAGGTTCGGCATCACCCACACGAAGGGCATCAGCGGCGTCAGCAGCGCGAACACGCCGAGCGCRGTGAAGAACAGGTTGGCCTGCACCGGCTCGTCGCGCAGCGAGCGCGTCATCACGACGTAGACGCTGAACGACAGCGCCATCACGAACGGCAGCACCGCGCCGGCGAGCGAATGCGGCAGCGACGGCTCGGCCATCACCGCGGCGACGCCGCTGCCGATCGCCGCCACCGCCCACACCCAGCGCGGCACGCGCTCGCCCAGCGCGACACGCGCGAGGCCGAGGATCATCAGCGGCGCGACCCAGAACAGCGCCCACACCGTGCCCGCCCGGTCGCCGGCCGCGAGCGACAGCGCGAAGCTCGCCGGCATCACCAGCATCAGCACCGAGCGCGACAGCTGGAAGCCGACGCGCCGCGTGCGCCACAGCCGCGATGGTGCGCGCCAGCCGACCACCAGCAGCAGGCAGGCCAGGTGCACCGCATAGCGGCACCACACCACCTGCATCAGCGAGTAGTGCCCTTGCAGCCGCGCGCCGAACACGCCTTCGACGAAGGCCCACGCCGCCGCGAACAACGCGAGCAGCAGCATCGCGCTGCGGCCGGGGTCGCGCCGGACGAGAGAGGAGGCGAAGGCGGGCAGCGCGAGGTGCATCGTCAATGCCTCGTGTCGTCATCGAGCGGCACCGGGCCGCTCGCCGATTCGAGCGCCATCGGGCCGGTCATCGGTGCGCGGCGTGCCGGCAGGTCGCGCGCCGCTGCCGCACGCCACAGCGCGAACGCGATGCCGCCGACCAGTGCCAGCCCGAGCGCGATGCGCAGCGACGGCAGGTGCCCGCGCACCGCCAGCGACACCCCCGTCAGGCAGGCCACGTGCACATACAGCGCCGGCGCGATCCACGGCAGCGGCGAACGGCGCAACGCATGCTCCAGCAGCCACAGCGCGACGAAGCCGAACACGCCGAGCGCCGCGAACACCAGCGCGTCATGCAGCGTGGGCATCACCCACACGCCCGGCAGGAACGGCAGCACGCCGAGCAGGCCGCCGAGGCCGACGTAGAACAGGTTGGTCATGACGGGCTCATGGCGCAGCGAACGCGTCAGCGCCAGGTAGGCCGCGAAGGCAAGGCCCATCAGCAGCGGCACCACCGAGGCCTGCAAGGTGGTCGGGCGCGCCGGCTCCAGCATCGCGACCGTCGCGCACAGGCCCGCGGCGGTGGCGATCCAGACGAACAGCGGCGCCTTCGACAGCAGCCAGCCGCGTGCCAGCACCAGCGCGAACACCGGCGCCACCCACAGCCCGGTCATCGCGAGGTGCGGCGACGCACCCTGCAGCACCGCGACGCCGAACGACAGCGGGATCGCCAGCATCAGCGCAGACCGCACCAGCTGAGCCAGCGGGCGGCGGGTGCGCCACAGCGGCGTCTTGCTTCGCCAGCCCCACACCACCCCCATCAGCGCGAGCTGCACCGCGAAGCGGCAGCCCTCGATCTGCAGCACGTCGTAGCCGCCCTGCAGGCGCGAGGCGATCAGTTCGAGCAGGGCCCAGACGGCAGAGAACGCGAACGCGAAACCCAGCGCCGCGCGGGCCGACGGAGGAGGTGCGCGTTTCGGGCGACTCACAGCGAGCCCTCTTCGAACGCCGCCTGCGGCGTCTGCGCCGGCGCGGCCGCCAGCGACGTCTCCGCCAGCACCGAAGCCGCCAGCTGCGCAATGCTGGGCCCCTTCAGCAATGCCGCCACCGCGACCTTCGCCTTCAACGCCGTCTGGATGCGGTTGCGCAGCTCCATCGCCATCAGCGAATCCATGCCCATCTCCATCAGCGAGCGCTGCGGGTCGACCTGGTGCGAGGCCGGCAGGGCGAGCACGCGCACGATCTGCTCCGACAGGAAGCCCACCAGCAGCGCGAGCCGGTCCTCGGCCGGTGCCTGCGTCAGCTGCGCGAGGATGTCGACCTGCGGCGCCCCGCCGGCCGGCGCCGCGGCCCGCGCCGGCGCCGCCTGCACCAGCTCGCTGAAGAACGGCCCGAGGTTGCGCGGCAGCCGCGCGCGCACCAGCGGCATCGCCGCCATCTGCGGCGCGCGGGCCGCTGCGAGCATCTGCTTCATCATCGCGACGCCGTCGTGCGGCGCGATCATCCCCAGCCCCATCGCGGCCCAGCGCCGGCGATGCTGCTCGCCGATGCCCGCCGCCATGCCGACCTGCGACCAGCTGCCCCAGTCGATGCTCAGCGCGTGCTGGCCGCGCGAGCGGCGCAGGTGGGCCAGCGCATCGACGAACGAGTTCGCCGCCGCGTAGTTGCTCTGCCCCGGCGAGCCGAGCAGCGCGGCGCCCGACGAGAAGCCGATGAAGAAATCGAGCGCGAGGTTCGCGGTGAGTTCGTGCAGGTTCCAGGTGCCGCGCACCTTGGGCGCCATCACGCGGGCGAAGCGGCGCATGTCCTGCTCGGCCAGCATGCCGTCGTCGACCAGGCCGGCTGCATGGATCACGCCACGCAGCCGCGGCATCTGCGCCGCGATCTGCGTGACGAGGCGCGTCATCTGCCCGGTGTCGGCCACGTCGGCCTGCGCGACCAGCACCTGCACGCCCCCGGCCTGCAGCGCATCGATCGCCGCCTGCGTCTCGGGTGACGGCGCGCGCCGGCCGACCAGCACCAGGTGGCGCGCGCCCTCGGCGGCCAGCCACTGCGCGCTGACGAGGCCCAGGCCGCTCAGCCCGCCGCTCACCAGGTAGCTCGCATCCGGCCGCACCGGCGGCGCACGGTGCTGCGTGACGACGATCTTGCCGATGTGGTGCCCCTGGCCCATGTAGCGGAACGCCTCCTCGGCGCGCTCGATCGGGTACAGCCTCTGCGGCAGCGGCTGCAGCACGCCGGTCGCGAAATCGGCCAGCAGCTCCTGCAGCATCTCGCGCACGAACAGCGGGCGCGCCGCGGCGATCTCGCCGAGGTACAGCGGGTGGTAGTGGCGGCCGGGGAACTCGTCGGCGACGCGTGCGGCGTCCCAGATGCCGGTCTTGCCGATCTCGATGAAGTGGCCGCCCGGCTTCAGCAGGCCGAGGCTTGCCGGGATGAAATCGCCGGCCAAGGAGTTCAGCACGATGTCGACGCCCTCGCCCGAGGTGTCGCGCCGGATGTCGTCGACGAAGCTCAGCGAGCGCGAATCGGCCACGTGCTGCACGCCCAGCCGCTGCGCGAGCGCCCGCTTGGCCGGGCTGCCGGCGGTGCCGAAGATCTCGGCACCGGCGCGCTTCGCGAGCTGCGCGGCCGCCATGCCGACGCCGCCGGTCACCGCATGCAGCAGCACGCGGTCGCCCTTCTTGAGGCCGGCCAGGTGCTTCAGCGCGTACTCGGCGGTCAGGAAGGTCACGGGAATGGTCGCCGCCTCGGCAAAGCTCATCTGCGGCGGCTTCAGCACCGTCAGCGACGCCGGCGCGAGCACCCAGGTCGCGAAGCTGCGGTCGACCATCGCGATCACCTCGTCGCCGACCTTCAGGTCATCGACGCCGGTGCCGACCGCGGTGATCACGCCGGCACATTCGTTGCCGAGCGGGCCGGGGTCGCCGGGGTACATGCCGAGCGCGTTCAGCACGTCGCGGAAGTTCAGGCCGGTCGCGAACACGCGGATCTCGACCTGGCCGGCGCCAGGCGCCTCGCGCGGCACCGGCTGCAGCGCCAGGTTCTCGAGCGAGCCGCGCTCGGTGATCTCGAGCCGCAGCGGCTGGTCGTCGGGCACGAAGACGCCGGGCACCAGGCGCGCGGCCAGGCGCGTGCCGTCGCGCAGCGCGACGCGGTCTTCGGCATCGGCCTGCCAGAGGCTTGAGAACAGCAGCTCGGCTTCGTCGGCACGCACGACCGGGTCGAGGTCGATGCGCACGCAGCGCGCGAGCGGTGCTTCGGACGCGACGACGCCGCCCAGGCCCCAGACGGTGGCCTGCACCAGGTCGGGCACCGAGCCCTGCACCGGTTGTGCGCCGCGCGTGACGAGCCAGCGCCGCGCGCTCGAATCGCCGAGCGCCTGCGCGGCGTGCAGCAGGTTGCCGAGCAGCAGGGCCTGCGCGTTCTCCATCGCCTCCAGCGTCTGCGCGACCGGCGGCACCAGCGCCCACAGCACGACGACGCCCTGCAGCGGGCGGGCGTCGGCTTGCGCGGCCTCGTCGATCGCGCGGCGGATCTGCGCGCTGTCGGCCGCATCGACCTGCCAGCCTTCGGCGAGCGCCGCAAATCCGTCGCCGCGGTAGACCAGCGCGACGCCGGCACCCTCGGCCTTCAGCCGTGTCGCGAGGCCGGCGCCGACGCCGGTGCGGTCGGCGAGGATCAGCCAGCGGCCGGGTGCATCGGCGGGCGCCGCGGTCAGCGGGGTGGCCCGCCATTCGGTCTCGAACGCCCAGTCCGGCACCGCACTCGCAGCCGGCAGGCCGGCCACCCGCTGCAGCGCCTCGTGCGTGATGCGGCGCAGCTCCAGCCCGGACAGCTCGGCCAGCACGCGGCCGTCGTCGTCGAGCAGCGTCAGGTCGGYACGCAGCACGTCGGCGTCGCGGCCGGCGGGTTCGACGCGCACCTGGCACCAGGCCTGCGCCACGCCACTGCTGAACACGCGGTAGCCGGCCAGGCCGACCGGCACGCAGATGTCATCGCTGCCGAGCGGGTCATCCGCCCACGGCAGGCCGAGGCCGATCAGCTGCAGGCAGGCATCGAGCAAGGCCGGATGCAGCACCAGGCCCGTGGTCGGCAGCCCGGGCGGCAACTGCACGCGGCCGAGCACCTGCGTGCCGTCGCGCGCGATCGACGTGATGCCGCGGAACGCCGGCCCGTAGTGCGCACCCTGCGCGGCGAGCTTGTCGTAGTAGGGCTCGACCGGCTGCGTCGGCGCACCGGCCAGCCGCCACGCCTCGCCGACCGCCGGCGCGTCGCCGCGGCCCGGCAGCAGCGTGGCGCTCGCATGCAGGCGCCACGCGGCGTCATCGCCGGCACGACTGAACACCTGCACCGTCTGCGCATCGGGCGCGACCGCGTCGGCCGGCGTCACGACCACCTGCAGCGTCACGCCGCCCTGCTCCGGCAGCACCAGGCCTTCGCGGATCGCGAGGTCCTGCAGCCGCACATCGTCGCCACCGCCGACCTCGCGCGCGGCGGCCTGCATCAGCTCCAGGAAGCCGGTCGCCGGGAACAGCGTGAAATCGAAGATGCGGTGGTCGACGAGCCACGGCTGGTCGCCGAGGCCGATCGTCGCCTGGAAGATCGGCAGCGGGCTCGCGAGCACGCCGCCGAGCAGCGCGTGCGGCGTGCGGGTCGCGGCCAGTGCGCTGCCCGCCGCGGCGGTCGCGCTGCGGGGTTCGAAGCTTTGCCAATAGTGTTCGCGCTGGAACGGGTACGCCGGCAGCGTCGCCCGCGGCCGCGCGCCACCCTGCACCGCGGCCCAGTCCGGCCGCACGCCGCGCACGAACAGCTGGCCCAGGCTGTCGAGCAGCGACACCACGTCGTCGCGCCCCTTGCGCAGCGACGGGATCCACGCGCTGTCGGGCATCACGCTGCCACGCTGCGCCATGTTCAGCAGCGTCGGCTGCGGGCCGACCTCGATGAAGACGCGCAAGCCGTCGGCCTGCAGCGCGGCGATCGAATCGCCGAAGCGCACAGCGTCGCGCACATGGCGGCGCCAGTAGCCCGGTTGACAGACCTCGTCACCCGCCAACCGGCCGGTCACGTTCGACGCCAGCACCAGCTGCGGCGCACGGAACTCCACCTGCGACGCGACCGCCTCGAACGCATCGAGCATCGGCTCCATCAGCGGCGAGTGGAAGGCGTGCGAGACCTTCAGCCGCTGCGCCTCGATGCCGGCGACCGCGAGCCGCTCCAGCGCCGCGTCGACCGCGTCGGCACGGCCGGAGATCACGGTGTTCTGCGGGCCGTTCGCCGCGGCGATGGCGAGCACGGAGGCATCCCGCGCGATCGCGGCGCGCACGGTGGCCTCGTCGGTGAAGACCGCCGCCATCGCGCCATCGCGCGGCAGCGCGCTCATCAGCCGGCCCCGTTCGACGATCAGCTTCAGCCCGTCCGCGAGGCTGAACACGCCGGCCACGCAGGCCGCGACGTACTCGCCGACGCTGTGGCCCATCACCGCGGTCGGCTTGACGCCCCACGATTGCCACAGCTGCGCGAGCGCGTACTCGATCGCGAACAGCGCCGGCTGCGTGAACGCGGTGTCGTCGAGCCGTTCGGCGTCGTTCCACATCACGTCGAGCAGGCCGAGGCCGAGCAGGGGTGCCGTGATGCGTTCGCACTCGTCGAGCGCGGCGCGGAACACCGGCTCGGCGTCGTACAGCGCGCGGCCCATGCCGGCAACCTGCGCGCCCTGGCCGGTGAACAGGAACACGAGTTCCGGCGCCGTGCCGCCGACGGCGCGGCCGCGCGAGGCGCCGGCGGTCGGCGCGCCGGCGATGAATTCGCCGAGCCGTGCCTTCAAGGCGTCGGCGCTGTCGGCAACCACCGCCAGCCGCTCGATGAACGGCGAACGGCCGAGCGCGAGCGTCGCGGCGATCTGGTCGAGTGGCGCCGTGCCGGCCGCATCGGCCAGGCGGCGGGCGGCAGCTTCGAGTGCGGCGGGCGTCTGCGCGCTCAGCACAATGAGCTGCTGCGCCTGCGCGGGCAAGACCGCTGGCACGGCGGGCGGCGCCTCTTCCAGGATCACATGCGCATTCGTGCCGCTGAACCCGAACGAGCTGACGCTCGCGCGCCGCGGCCGGCCGGCATCGGGCCACGGCGTCGGCACGGTCGGCACCGTGATCGGCATCTCGTCCCAGGCGATCAGGTGGTTCGGCCGCTTCAGGTGCAGGTGCGGCGGGATCGTGCGGTGCTGCAGCGCCAGCGCGACCTTGATGACGCCGGCCACGCCGGCGGCCGCTTCCAGGTGGCCGATGTTGGTCTTCACCGAACCGATCATCAGCGGCGTGTCGGCCGGTCGCTGGCCGTAGACCTGGTGCAGCGCCTTGACCTCGATCGGGTCGCCGAGCGGCGTGCCGGTGCCGTGCGCCTCGACGTAGCTGATCTCGTCGGGTTTCACGCGCGCGTTGGCGAGCGCGGCGCGGATCACCGCCTCCTGCGCGGTGCCGTTCGGTGCGGTCAGGCCGCTGCTGCGGCCGTCCTGGTTCAGCGCCGAGCCGCGCACCAGCGCGATCACGCGGTCGCCGTCGCGCTGCGCATCGGACAGCCGCTTCAGCACGACGACGCCGCAGCCCTCGCCACGCACATAGCCGTCGGCCGCGTCGTCGAAGGTCTTGCAGCGGCCGTCGAACGACATCATGCGGGCGCGCGAGGTCAGGATCGAGCCGTCGGCCGTCAGCGTGAGGTTCACGCCGCCGGCGAGCGCGAGGTCGGCTTCGCCGCTGCGCAGGCTCTGCACCGCCCAGTGGATCGCGACCAGCGACGACGAGCACGCGGTGTCGATCGCGACGTTGGGCCCGTGCAGCCCGAGGAAGTACGACAGCCGCCCGGCCGCCACGCTGTGCGCGGTGCCCGAGGGCGTATAGGCATCGCCGAAGCGCGAGCCGATCGCCTCGGACAGCTGGTTCGCATAGTCGTGCGTCGTGATGCCCATGTAGACGGCGGTCTGGCTGCCGGCCAGCGACGACGGCGCGATGCCGGCGTGTTCGAGCGACTCCCAGGTCACCTCCAGCAGCAGCCGCTGCTGCGGGTCGAGGCTGACGGCCTCGCGCGGCGAGATGCCGAAGAAGTGCGCGTCGAAGCGATCGACGTCCTTCACGAAGCCGCCCCAGCGGGTGTAGCTCTTGCCGGGCACGTCGGGGTCGGCGTCGAAGCAGGCGTCGGCATCCCAGCGCTCCTTCGGCACCTCGGTGACGCCGTCGGTGCCGCTCTCGAGGAAGCGCCAGAACGCGTCGGGCGTGTCGCCGTCGCCGGGGAAGCGGCAGCCGATGCCGACGATCGCGATCGGCTCGTGGCGCGACTGCTCGACGGCCTTCAGCCTCGCCTCGAGCTGGTCGATGGCCTGCAGCGAGCGCTTCAGCAGCGCGGCGTAGTCGGGGGTCTGCCGGGTGTCGGTCACGGAGTCTCCTGGATGCCGATGCCGTCGAGGCGTCGCATCAGCTGCATCGCGAGTTCATCTTCGGACAGCGCATCGAGGCTGTCCGCGGGTGGGGGTGCCGACACCGCGGCGGGCGCCGCGGCAGCGGCCGGCTCGAACTGGTCCGCGAACACCTCGCTCGCCAGGTGCTCGGTCAGCGCCGCGACCGACGGGTGGTCGAAGGTCACCGTCGCGGCCAGCGTGCGGCCGACACTCTTGCCGAGCAGGTTGCGCAGCTCCACCGCCATCAGCGAATCGAGGCCGAGCTGGCGCAGCGGCTCGGTCACGTCGAGGTCGTCGGCGCGCTGCACGCCGAGCACCTTGACGGTCAGGCGCCGCACCTCGTCGCGCAGAACGGTCTTGCGGCGCGCCGGCAGCGCGGCCGCCAGGCGCTCGTGCAGCGACGGGCCGGCCTGCACCGCTTGCGCAGGCGCACTGCCCGGCGCCGCAGCAGCCACCGCCAGCTCGCTGAACAGCGGCGGCTCGGTGCCGGCGGCGCGCTGCTCGCGCAGGTGCGCCCAGTCGCTCGCCAGCACCGCGAGCTGCGCGGTCTCGAACGGGCTGCGCGCGCCGTCGCGCCGCATCGCATGGTCGAGCGCGGCCAGCCCGTCGGCCGGCGCGATCGGCTGCAGCGAGCCGGGCTGCACCAGCCGGCGGTCGGCCGCGGCGCCGATCTCGGCCCACGGCCCCCAGTTGATGCTCAGCGTCGGCAGGCCCTGCGCCTGGCGGTGCCAGGCCAGCGCGTCCTCGAAGGCATTCGCCGCCGCGTGGTTGACCTGCCCCGGCGAGCCGGCCACCGATGCGCCGGACGAGAAGAACACCAGGAAGTCCAGCTCGCCGCACAGCGTGTGCAGGTTCCAGCTGCCGAACACCTTCGGGCCCATCACGGTCGCGAAGCGCGGCCAGGTCTGGCCGGCGATCACGCCATCGTCGAGCACGCCGGCTGCGTGGATCACGCCGGCCAGCGGCGCGGTCAGCGCGGCCACCATCCGCTGCACGTCGTCGCGCCGTGCCACGTCGCCGAGCGCAAGCTGCACCTCGACGCCCTGCGCGCGCAGCCGGCCGATCACGCGTTGCGCACGCTCGTCGGCCGCGTTGCGGCCCATCAGCACCAGGTGGCGCGCGCCCTGCTCCGCCAGCCACTCGGCGACGCGCAGCCCGAGCCCGCGCAGGCCACCGGTCACGAGGTAGCCGCGCGACGCGTCGATCGCGAGGCTGCCGTGCGCGGCATGCGCCTCGTGCGGCACCAGCCGCCGCGCCAGCCGGCGGCTGCCGCGCAGCGCAATCTGGTCCTCGCGCGACGCGGCCTGCAGCTCGGCGACCAGCGCCGTGGCCGCCGCAGCCGCATCGGCGGCCGGGTCGAGGTCGATGCGCCGGCACTGCAGCTCCGGATGCTCGATCGCGACCACGTGGCCCATGCCCCAGGCCGTGGCCTGCGCCGGGTTCGCGCCTTCATGGCGGTGCGTGGCCTGCGCGCCGCGCGTCGCGATCCACAGCGCGGGCCGGGACGATCCGGGCTGGGCCGCCATCGCCTGCACCGTCTGCAGCAGCGCGCTGACAAGGAACTGCTGGTCGCGTGCGATGTCGTCGGTCGACAACCCGGCGTGAGCGGCGAGGTCCAGCGCCTGCAGCTGCACGACACCGCGGCACGGCAGCGGGCTGCGCAAGGCTTGAGCGAGCGCGTCGGCGGTCGGCGCCACCAGCTCCGGCAGATCGCCGGCGCGGCGCAGCTCGCCGATCAACGCGTCGGCGAAACCCGCCCGGTCGGCGAGCACCAGCCAGCGCGACGGTTCACGCTCGGCCGCGGCCAGCGGCGCCTGCGCGACGAACACCGCCTGCTGTGCCAGCACCGGGTGCGTCGTCGCGCCCGGCAGCGGCGTGGCGCCCTGCAGGCCGTGCTGCGACAGCAGCGTCGTCCAGCCCTCGCGCGGCATCAGCGCATAGCTGCGGCGCTGCGTGTCGGTGTGCGCCCACCAGCCCTCGAGCAGGCCGACGGTGAGGTCGCCGAAGCGCTGCGGCGTCGTGCCTTCGAGCAGCACCAGCACGCCGCCGGGCGCGAGCAACTGCCGCACATGGCGGATCGTCACGTCGAGGTCGGGCGTGGCGTGCAGCACGTTCGCGCCGAGCACCAGGTCGTAGCCGCCGGCCGCGAAGCCTTGCCCGGCCGGCGCACGGCCGATGTCGAGCAGCTCGTAGCGCATGAAGCCGTGCGATGCGAACTTCTCGCGGGCGCGGTTCAGGAACAGCGGCGAGACGTCGGTGAAGGTGTAGTCGATGCGCACCCCGCCCTGCACCGGCAGCGCCGGCAGCACGTGGCTGGTCGTGCTGCCGGTGCCGGCGCCGATCTCCAGCACGCGCAGCGGCCGCCCGGCCGGCCACGCGGCGGCCAGCGCGCGCACCGTCTCGGCGATCACGCCGTTGTAGGTCTTCGCGGGCGGCGAGTTCTGGTACAGCCGCTCGGTGTCGGCCAGCGAGCCGCCGGGGAACAGCAGCGCGAGCGGATCGGCCCGGCCGCGCAGCACCGCGGCCAGTTCGTGGCCGCAGCGGCGCGTGAGCACCAGCTCGGCCTCGCCTTCCGGGTGCCGCGCGAGCAGGCCGTCGGCGAGCGTTTCGGGGTCGCTCTCGTCCGGGGTGCGGCGCACGACCCAGGTGGCGCCGTCGCGCACCAGGATGCCGTCTTCGGCCAGGATCGCGAGCATCCGCTGCACGAGCCGGGCGTGCGCCGGCAGCGTATCGAAGCGCGCCGGGTCGATCGCGGTGGCCGGCGCGAAGCTGCAGCCGAGCAGGCGCAGTGCGCGCACGACGTAAGCCGCCGCGAGCTGGTCCAGCCCGGTCAGGAAGTCCGCATACCCATCGAGGCCGTTCTGCGCGGCCAGCGTGTCGATGCGCGGGAGCACGCGCGTGGCGAGCTGGGCGGGAGCGAGCGGCTGCAGCGCCGGGCGCTCGGACTCGCGCCAGACGATCTCGTGCAGCATCTTCTGCACGCTGGGCGCCAGGCCGCTTGCCGATGCGGTGTTCTGCTCGGGGCGCAGCCTGAACGGGGAGTTGTCCGCGAACGCGGGCCAGTAGCGCTCGCGCTGGAACGGGTAGCTCGGCAACGGCACGCGCCGGCCGCCGCGGCCGGCGTCGAAGCCCTGCCAGTCGATCTCGACGCCCTGCACGTACAGCGCCGCGAGGCTGTCCAGCATCTGCTCGCTGTCGGGCTTGCCGCGCCGCAGCGACGGCAGCCAGCCGCCGCGCTCCGGCAGGCAGGCGCGGCCCAGCCCGAGCAGCGTCGGGTGCGGACCGATCTCCAGGAACAGCTCGCAGCCGGCATCGGCCAGCGACTGCATGGCCGGCGCGAAGCGCACCGCGGCCATCACGTGCTCGCGCCAGTAGGTCGGGTTGGCGATCTCGTGGCCGATCAAGCGCCCGGTGACGTTGGAGACCAGGTCGATGCGCGGCGCGCTGTAGTGGATCGCCTGCAGCACCTCGCCGAAGGCATCGAGCATCGGCGCCATCAGCGGCGAGTGGAACGCATGCGAGACCTTCAGCCGCGTGACGACCAGGCCCGCGGCCTGCAGCTGCGTGGCGATCGCGTCGACCGCCATCGCGAGGCCCGAGATCACGACGTTGTCGGGCCCGTTCACCGCGGCCACCGAGACCTCGCGGCGCCACGGCGCCAGCACGTCGGCGATGCGCGCTTCGTTCGCCATCACCGCGAGCATCGCGCCGTTGCGCGGCAGCGCGCCCATCAGCCGGCCGCGTTCGGCGATCAGGCGCAGCGCGTCTTCCAGGCTGAACACGCCGGCGATGCAGGCCGCGACGACCTCGCCGACGCTGTGCCCCATCACCGCCTGCGGCTGCACGCCCCACGACATCCACAGCGTGGCCAGCGCGTACTCGACGGCGAACAGCGCCGGCTGCGTGTACTCGGTGTCGTCGAGCGGCGCCCCATCGCGGAACAGCACGTCGAGCAAGGGCATCGGCAACTGCAGTCCCGCGGCGCAGCGATCGAGCGCATCGCGGAACACCGGTTCGCTGTCATACAGGCCCCGTGCCATGCCGATCGATTGCGAACCCTGGCCGGTGAACAGGAACGCGAGCTTCGGCGGCCGCGCCGGCGCGGTGCCGGCGAGCACGCCCGCGACCTCCTCGCCGGACAGCCAGGCCGACAGGCGTTGCCGCGCGTCGGCCGGTGTCGCGGCGCTCACCGCGAGCCGCTGCGCGAAACGCGCGCGGCCGGTGTTCGCGCTGAAGGCCAGGTCGGCGAGCGGCGCGCCGTCCGCCAGCAACGGCAGGTGCTGCTGCACCAGTTCGCGCAGCGCCGCCGGCTGGCGCGCCGACAGCGTCAGCAGTTGCAGCGGCCGCGGATTCGATGTGATGCGCTCCACCTGCGGCGCCTGGGCCATCACCAGGTGCACGTTGGTGCCGCTGAAACCGAACGAGCTGACGCCCCCGATGCGCTGGGCCTGAGCCGGCCACGGTCCGAGCGCCGTCGGCACGCGCACCGGCAGCTCGTCCCACGGGATGAACGGATTCGGTTGCTGCAGGTGGATCTGCCCCGGCACCTGCGCCTGCTGCAGCGCCATCGCCATCTTGATCACCGCGGCGACGCCGGCCGCGGCCTCCAGGTGGCCGACGTTCGCCTTCACCGAACCGAGCAGCAGCGGCGCGCCGGCCGCGCGGCCTTCACCCATCACCGCGCCGAGCGCCTGCACCTCGATCGGGTCGCCGAGCGAGGTGCCGGTGCCGTGCGCCTCGACGACGCCGACCTCGGCCGGCAGCACGCGCGCATCGGCCAGCGCGTCGCGCAGCACGGCCTCCTGCGACGGGCCGTTCGGCGCGGTCAGCCCGTTGCTGCGGCCGTCCTGGTTGGCGGCCGAGCCGCGGATCAGCGCGATCACGGTGTCGCCATCGGCCTGCGCATCGGCCAGCCGCTTCAGCACCAGCAGCCCGCAGCCCTCGCCGCGCACGAAGCCGTCGGCGCGCGCGTCGAAGGCCTTGCAGCGGCCGTCCGGCGCCATCATGTGCGAGCGCGACAGCGCGACCGTGATCTCCGGACTCAGCACCAGGTTGACGCCGCCCGCCAGCGCCTGGTCGCATTCGCCGCGGCGCAGGCTGTGCACCGCCTGGTGGATCGCCACCATCGACGACGAGCAGGCGGTGTCGACCGAGACGCTCGGCCCGCGCACACCGAGCACGTACGAGAGCCGGCCCGACGCGATGCTGTGCGCGATGCCCGATGCGGTGTAGGCGTCGTAGCTGTCGACGCCGCCCTGGCGCAGCAGTTGCCAGTAGTCGCCGGCCGACATGCCGACGAACACGCCGGTGCGGCTGCCGGCCACGCGCTCGGGGTTGATGCCGGCGTGTTCCAGCGCCTGCCAGGCCACCTCGAGCAGCAGGCGCTGCTGCGGGTCCATGCTGAGCGCCTCGCGCGGCGAGACGCCGAAGAAGTGCGCGTCGAAGCCGTCGACCGGGCCGACGAAGCCGCCGAAGCGGGTGTTCATCGTACCGGGGTGGTCGGGATCGGCGTCGAACCAGTCGTCGATGGCCCAGCGTTCGGCGGGCACCTCGGTGATGGCGTCGACGCCGTCGCGCACCAGCGCCCAGAATTTCTCCGCCGTGTCGGCGCCGCCGGGGAAGCGGCAGCCGATGCCGACGATCGCGATCGGCTGGTGCGCCGCCGCTTCGAGTTCCTGCACGCGCTGCTGCAGCTCGTCGGCCAGCAACGCGAGGCGCTTCGGCGAGAAATGGCTGATGCGTTCCAGGAAATCGGACATTCAGGGCCTCTTCAGTTTCTTGGCGAACATCGCCTCGACTTCTTCGTCGCTCATCTCGTCGAGCGCACCGACCGCGTCGACCGGCTTCGCCTCGGCCACGGGCGCAGCGGGCACGGCCAGCGCTTCGAGGTAGGCCGCCAGCGCCTCCAGCGTCGGGTGGTCGAACACCAGCGTCGCCGGCAGGCTGCGTGCCAGGCCGAGCCCGGTGCCGAGCCGGTTGCGCAGCTCCACCGCCATCAGCGAATCGAGCCCGAGCTCGTTGAGCGGCTGGCGCGGGTCGATCGCCAGTGCGCTCGGCGCATCGACCACCCGCGCGACGTGCTCGGCGACGAAGCCCAGCAGCCGCTCGCGGCGGCGTTGCGGCGTGGCCTGCTTCAGCTCGTCGATCAGCGCGGCGCCGGCCGCCACTGCGGGCTTCGCGTCGGCATGCTTCGCGCCGGGCTTCCCTGCGCCTTTCGCGTGCTCGGTGAAATGCGCGACGAAGCGGCCATGCGCATCGCCACCCGCCAGGAACCGCTCCCAGCGCACCGGGAACACCCCCGCATGGGCTGCCTCGGCGCGCATCAGCTTCTCCAGCAGTTCAAGCCCGTGCGTCGGCGTGATCACGTCGATGCCGCGCGCGGCCACGCGCTGGTCCACCTGGCGATCGGCCGCGGCGCCGACCTCGCTCCAGGCGCCCCAGCTGATGCTGAGCCCGGGCAGCCCGAGCGCGCGCCGGTGCGCGGCCAGCGCATCCATGAACGCATTCGCCGCCGCATGGTTCGCCTGGCCGCGCGAGCCGAGCACCGAGGCCATCGACGAATACAGCACGAAGAAGTCCAGCGGCTCGCCGCGCGTCAGCACATGCAGCGCCCAGCTGCCGTCGAGCTTGGGGCCCAGCGGGCGCACGAAGCGCGGCCAGTCCTGCTGCAGCAAGGCGCCGTCTTCCAGCACGCCGGCCGAATGGATCACGCCGCGCAACGGCTGCCCGCCGCGCGCGATGCCGTCGAGCACGCGGGCGACCTCGTCGGCGCGCGACATGTCGGCCTGCACCGCCYGCACCTGCGCGCCCTGCGCCCGCATCGCATCGAGCGTGGCCTGCGCCGCCGGCGACGCCGCGCGCCGGCCGACCAGCACCAGGTGGCGTGCCCCCCGCTCGACCAGCCGACCGGCCGTCAGCAGCCCGAGGCCCGACAGCCCGCCGGTGACGAGGTAGACACCGCGCGGCGTCAGCGCCTGCAGCGAGGCCTGCAGCGCATCGTGCTGCGTCAGCACGACCTTGCCGGTGTGCCGCGCCTGCGCCATGAAGCGGAAGGCCTCGCCGCCACGCTGCAGCGGGAACGCATGCAGCGGCAGCGGCTTCAGCTCGCCACGCTGCACCGCGCCCATCACGTCGGCGAACAGCGCCTGCGCCGCCGCCGGGTCCTGGTAGCGCTGGGCGTTCAGGTCGATCGCGTGGTAGCGCGCCTGCGGGCGCAGTTCGCGGAACTGCGACAGGCTCCAGATGTCGCGCTTGCCGATTTCCAGGAAGCTGCCTTGCGCCGACAGGCTGCGCACGCTGGCCGGGATGAATTCGCCGGCCAGCGAGTTCAGCACCAGGTCGACGCCGCGGCCGTCGGTCAGGCGCGCGATCTCGGCTTCGAAGTCGAGCGTGCGCGAGTTCAGCACATGTGCCGCGCCGTGCGCGCGCAGCAGCGCGCGCTTCGCGTCGCTGCCGGCCGTCGCGAAGACAGTCGCACCGGCGCGCTGCGCGATCTGCAGCGCGGCCATGCCGACGCCGCCGGCGGCCGCATGGATCAGCACCGTCATGCCGGCGCGGATGCCGCCCAGCATGTGAAGCGCGTGCCACGCGGYCATCAGTGCGAACGGCAGCGTCGCGCCCTCGGCATAGCCGATGCCGCGCGGCAACGGCGCCACATGCTGCGCGCCGGTCGTCATGAAGCTCGCGAAGCAGGCCTCGCCGGTCGCGACCACCGCATCGCCGATCGCGAAGCCTTCGACACCCTCGCCGAGCGCGACGACGGTGCCGGTGCATTCGCCGCCCAGCGGCTCCGGGTCGGCGCGCAGTGCGACGGCATTCATGATGTCGCGGAAGTTCAGGCCCGCCACGCGCACGCGGATCTCGACCTCACCGGGGCCGGGCGCGCGGCGCGTCATCGGCAGCAGCGGCATCTCGTCGAACACGCCGCTGGCGGCCTTCTCGAGTCGCACCGGCACCGGCTCGAATGGCTCGGCGCTGCCGTGCACCAGCCGCGCGACGAAGGCCTTGCCGCCACGCAGCGCGAGTTGCGGCTCGTCGCCGTCGGCGCCGATGGCTTGCCACAACGCGCCGGCGTCATCGTTGCCATCGAGGTCGATGCGGGTCGCGCGCAGTTCCGGGTGTTCGAGCGCGACGACCTTCGCGAAGCCCCACACCGGCGCCTGCAGCGGGTTCGGCACATCGCCCTCGCCCACCGGCTGCGCGCCGCGCGTCGCGATCCACAGCCGCGGCGTCGTGCCGGCCGCGAACGACTGCGCGCCGAGCGCCTGCACCAGCTTCAGCAGCGAGCCGAGGCTCGCGCGCTGCGTGTCGATCAGCGAAGCGGCCGACCGGGCATCCGGCACCGCGAGTTCGAGCGCGCCGAGGTGGACGATGCCGCGCAGGGGGCGCCCCACGAGCAGGCTGGCCGGCTCGGCATCGGCCGACGCGATCGTCACCTCGTGACCCTCGGCACGCATCCGCGCCGCCAGCGCCTCGCCGACGCCGCTGCGGTCGCCGACCAGCAGCCAGCCCGACGCCGGCACGGCATCCACCGCCTGCACCGGCCGCCGCGCGGCCAGCAGCACCTCGCGCGAATTCGGCTGCGGCGCATCGATCGCCGCGGCCTCGAAGCCGAGTTCGTCGAGCAGCGCCAGCCAGCGTGCGCGCGACAGCAGCGGGTAGGCCGGCCGCAGCGCGCTGTCGGTGAAGCGCCACCAGCCGTCGGTCAGCCCGAAGGTGATGTCGATCCAGCGCTCCATGCCCGCCACCTCGAGCATCAGCAGCGTGCCGCCGGGCGCGAGCACCTGGCGGACCTGGCCGAGGGTGCGGGCGAGGTCGGCCGTCGCGTGGATCACGTTGGCCGCGATCACGAGGTCGAAGTGCTGCCCCGCCAGCTGCGCCGCCAGCGAGCCCTCCAGGTCCAGCGGCTGGAAGCGCATGAACGGGTGCACGCCGAAGCGTTCGCGGGCACGGGCCACCATCAGCGGGCCGATGTCGGTGAACAGGTAGTCGCAGCGGTCGGCCGGCAGCATCGGCGCGACCCATGCCGTGGTGCCGCCGGTGCCGCCGCCCACTTCGAGGATGCGCAGCCGCTGCCCGGCCGGCAGCCGTGCGAGGGCGGCGCGCACGGTCTCGCGCAGCAGCTGGTTGTAGGCCTTGGCCTCGGGCGCATCGCGGTACAGCGCCTCGGCCAGCTCGGCCGAGCCGTTCGGGAACAGCTGGTGCAGCGGGTCGGCGCGGCCGGCCAGGATGTCGGCCAGCACCGCGCCGCAGTTCGCGGTCAGCATGATGCGCGGGCGCGAGGCCGGGTGGCATTGCACCAGCGGCGCGACGCGCTGCGCCGGGTCGGAGACCGGGTGCCAGTTCGCGACCGTGTATGCATCACCGTCGTGGCGCAGCCAGCCATCCTCGGCCAGGATCGCGAGCAGCCGCGGCAACAGCCGGTGGTAGCGCGGCGCGAGCTTCAGGCGCTGCGCCAACTCGTCCGACTGCACGCGTTCGCCTGTGGCCGGCGACCAGCCGAGTTCGACGAGTGCGCGCGCGATCCACGCCGCGCTCATCGCTTCGAGCGCGACGAAGGCCTGCTGGTAGTCGGCCAGGTCGTGCTCGCGCGACAGGTCGTCGAGGCGCGGCCCGGCCTGCGCGGCGAGTTCGGCCGGCGTCGGCAGCCAGCGGGCGTCCGGCACCGGCTCCCACGCGATGCGGTAGACCGGCTCGTCGATCGCCGCCGTGGACACCGCGGCGGCGCGCAGCGCGATGCCGTGCATCGTCGCGACGGTGCCGTGCGTGTCGAACAGCACCAGCTCGGCCTTCAGCGTGTCGGCGCTGCCGCCGGGCGTGATGCGCACGTGGCTGCTGAGCCGCTCGCCATGCGCGCGGTGCACCGCGAGGCGGCCGATCGCGAGCGGCAGGTACGCGCGGCCGGCAGCGGCCTGCGCCGGCAGCGCGGCGGCCATCACCTGCAGCGCGGCATCGAGCAGCGCCGGGTGCATCACGTAGTCGGCGCGGCCGGCAGCGGGCGGCAGCGCGATCTCGCCGAGCGCCTCGCCGTCGCGCCGTGCGATGCGCTGCACGCCCTGCAGCGCGGGGCCGAACGCGAGCTGGCGTGCGGCGAGGCTCGCGTAGTGGCCGCCGGCGTCGATCGATTCGGTGCAGCGGGCGCCGATCGCGCCGGCCGATTCATGCGACGGCGCTGCGTCGGCCTCGCCATAGCTGCCCTGCACGTGCGTGTGCCAGGCGTCATCGGGTTCGCCATCGCCGAGCGACAGGATCTCGAAGGTGTCGGCTTGGGTGTCAGCACTGCGGCGCAGCAGCAGTTGCAGCGTGCGCGCCTCGCCGGGCTCGAACACCAGCGGCTCGGAGATCACGACATCGGTCACCGTCCGCGCCGCGCCCTGCACCACGCGGCTCGCGGCCAGCGCCATCTCGAGGAAGCCGGTGGCCGGCAGGATCACGCGGCCCTGCACCTGGTGGTCGGCGAGGTACGGCAGGTCATCGCCGCGCAGCGTGGTCTCGAACTGCACGACATCGCGCAGCGGCGAACGCAGCCGCGTGCCGAGCAGCGGGTGGCCGGTCGGCGTGCCGCTGCGCGCGGCGGCCGGCGGGCGCGCCTGGAACCAGCAGCGCTCGCGGCGGAACGGGGTCGACGGCAGGTCGGTGAGGCGCGTGCCGCTGGCCGACCAGACCGCGCGCCAGTCGATCGGCGCACCGGCCAGGTACAGCGCGGCCAGCGATTCGGCGAGCTGGTCGGCATCGGCGCGGCCCTTGCGGAGCGTCGGCACGCGCACCGGCAAGTCTTCTGCGAAGTTCAGCAGCGTCGGGTGCGGGCCGACCTCGATGCAGATGTCCGGTTTCAGCGCAGCCAGCGTGCGCAGGCCGTCGGCGAAGCGAACCGCCTCGCGCACATGGCGGCGCCAGTAGGCGGGGTGCGTGATTGCGTTGGCACCCGTCACTTCAGCGAGCTGGCCGGTCAGGTTGGACACCAGGCGCAGCTGCGGGCGACTCATTGACGTGGCCGCTGCCGCGCGCTCGAACGCCTCGAGCACCGGGTCGACCAGCGGCGAATGGAAGGCATGCGAGACCGGCAGCTTCTGGCAGCGCACGCCGCGCGCGCTGAAGCGCTCGCAGACGGCATCGACCGCGGCCGCGGCGCCCGAGACCACCGTCTGCGCCGGCGCGTTGACGGCGGCGATCGACAGCTGCGCGGCGAACGGCGCGACCGCCTCGGCCACGTCGGCCTCGGCGGCGAAGATCGCCGCCATCGCGCCGCCGGCCGGCAGCGACTGCATCAGCCGGCCTCGCTCCGCGATCAGCGCGAGCGCCTGCGGCAGCGTCATCACGCCGGCCAGGCAGGCCGCGGCGTATTCGCCGACCGAATGGCCCATCACCAGATCGGGCGCGACGCCCCAGGCGGCCCACAGCTTTGCGAGCGCATATTCGATGCTGAACAGCGCCGGCTGCGTGTAGCGGGTCTCGTCGATCGCGTTGCCTTGCTCGGCGAAGACCACGTCGAGCAGCGGCTGCGGCAGCACGCCGTCCAGGGCCTGCGCGCAGGCGTCGAGCGCGGCGCGGAACACCGGCTGCTGCGCGTAGAGCGAATGCGCCATGCCGGCGTACTGGGCGCCCTGGCCGGTGAACAGGAAGGCGATGCGCGCCGGATCGCGGCGGGTGACGCGCTCGGTGCGCACGCCCTCGGCCTCGCGGCCCTCGGCCAGCGCCAGCAGGCGCTCGCACAGCTCGGCGACGGAGCGGGCGAGCACGGTGGCGCGCTGCGCGAAGCTGGCGCGGCTGATGGCAGCGGTGAAGCAGAGGTCGGGCAGTTCGCCGTCGGGGCGGCCGGCGAGTGACGTGGCGAAGCGGCGGGCGGTGTCGGCGAGTGAGGCTTCGTCGCGAGCGGAAAGCACAAACAGCTGAAGCCCTTCGACAGGCTCAGGGCGACCCTTCGACAAGCTCAGGGCGAACGGGTTCTCGCGTCCGGGCTCAGAAGGCGCTTCCTCGATGACCACATGCGCATTCGTCCCGCTGAACCCGAAGGAGCTGACCCCCGCGATGCGCCGCCCGCCGATCGGTTCCCAGTCCATCAGCGACGTCGGCACCTTCAGCGGCTGGTCGCCCCACGCGATGTGCGGGCTCGGCGTCTTGAAGTGCAGGTGCGCCGGGATCTGCTGCCGCTGCAGCGACAGCACCAGCTTGATCAGCCCGGTCACGCCGGCCGCCGCTTCCAGGTGGCCGAGGTTGGTCTTCACCGAGCCGATCAAGAGCGGCTGCGACGCCGCGCGCCCTTCGGAGAACACCGCCCCGAGCGCCTGCACCTCCAGCGGGTCGCCGAGCTGCGTGCCGGTGCCGTGCGCCTCGACATACCCCACCTCGTGCGGCGCGATGCCGGCGCGCGCCAGCGCCTCGCGGATCACCGCCTCCTGCGCCGGGCCGTTCGGCGCGGTCAGCCCGCTGCTCGGTCCGTCCTGGTTGACGGCGCTGCCGCGCACCACCGCGAGGATGCGGTCGCCATCGGCCTGCGCATCGCTCAGGCGCTTCAGCACGACGACGCCGCAGCCCTCGCCGCGCGCGAAGCCGTCGGCTGCCGCATCGAAGGTCTTGCACTTGCCGTCCGGCGACAGCATGCGCGAATGCGACAGCGCGATGTACAGGTCCGGCGACAGGATCAGGTTGACGCCGCCCGCCAGCGCCATGCGGCAGTCGCGCGCGCGCAGCGCCTGGCAGGCCAGGTGCAGCGCGACCAGCGACGACGAGCAGGCGGTGTCGAGCGTGACGCTCGGCCCCTGCAGCCCGAGCAGGTACGACAGCCGGCCCGATGCGATGCTGTGCGCGATGCCCGACGCGAAGTGCGCATCGAGCAGCCCGCGGTCGCCGGTCGAGAGCTGCATCTGCGCATAGTCGTTCGCGCAGACGCCGACGTAGACGCCGGTCGCCGAGCGCTCCAGCCGGTCGGGTGCCTGGCCGGCGTGCTCCAGCGCCTCCCAGGCCACCTCCAGCAGCAGCCGCTGCTGCGGGTCCATGCCCTGCGCCTCGCGGCGGGTGATGCCGAAGAAGGTCGGATCGAACCCGTCGACCGGGCCGAGGAAGCCGCCGCCGCGCGTCGCGATGCGGCCGGGCGCTTCGGGATCGGGGTCGTACAGCGCGTCGACATCCCAGCGCTCGCGCGGCAGCGGGCCGGTCGCGTCGACGCCGTCGCGCATCAGGCGCCAGAAGCTGTCGGCATCGACACCGCCGCCGGGCACGCGGCAGCCGAGCCCGATGATCGCGATCGGCTCGCGCGCCGCGCCTTCGAGCGCGGCCACTTTCGCCTGCGCCTGCTGCAACGCGAGGAAGGCGCGCTGCAGCGGCGTCAGCGCGGTGGTGTCGGCGGCAGGACTGCTCAAGACCCCTCCAATCGGCTCATCAGCAAGGCTTCGATCTCGGCGTCGCTCATCGCCGCGACGGCTTCGACGGATGCATTCGACACTGCGGCGGGTGCCGGTTGGTCGGCGACCACCACCGCGGCCTTCGGCAGCACGCGATCCAGCAGGTGGAGGGCCAGCGCGTCGATCGTCGGGTGGTCGAACATCAGCGTCGCCGGCAGCGGCTTGTCGAGGCCGAGCCCCAGCCCACCACCCAGCTGGTTGCGCAGCTGCACCGCCATCAGCGAATCGAAACCGATGTCCATCAGCCGGTCGGCGCGGCCGGGCGCATCGGCGGGATCGAGGCGCAGCACGCGCACCACGCGCTCGCGCACGAAATCGCGCATCAGCTCGGTGCGTTCGCCGGCCATCGCGTCCAGCAGGCGCTGGCGGAAGGCCTGCGCCAGCTCGGCCGGCGCGGCAGCAGCAGCACGCTGCGGTGCGGCCTCGGAAGCAACGTCGG
>NZ_JBFUFQ010000088.1:0-22349 GCF_056403355.1 Rhizobacter sp. P2_H3
GTTCCAGCTGCTGCGCGACGAGGGCTTTGCGCACCTGCTGCGCGTGTGGAACTACGTGGCCGACATCAACGGGTGCGACGCGGGCGATCCGCTGGAGCGCTACCGGCAGTTCAACATCGGCCGGCAGGATGCGTTCCTGGCCGCGCGGCGCAGCGCGTTCGACGGCGCGCCGGCGGCCTGTGCGCTCGGCACCACGCAGGGGCCGCTGACGGTGCATTTCCTGGCCGGGCGCGAGGCGCCGCGCGCGGTCGAGAACCCGCGCCAGGTCAGTGCCTACCGCTACCCGTCGCAGTACGGCCCGCGCGCGCCGACCTTCTCGCGCGGCGCGCTGGCGTCGATCGGCGGCGGGCGCGAGGCCTTGTTCCTGTCGGGCACCGCCAGCATCGTCGGACACCAGACGCTGCATGTGGGCGACGTGGCCCGGCAGACCGAGGAGACGCTCGCGAACGTCGCCGCGGTGGTCGACGCGGCCAACGCGCTGAGCACGATCGGGCCGCGGGCGCACCGTGTCGACATGCTCGATTGCACCGTCTACGTCCGCCACGCGAGCGACCTGCCGCGGGTGCGCGAGGTGCTGGCGCAGCGGCTGGGTGCCGATGCGCCGGCGCTGCGCAACGCCATCTACCTGCGCGCCGACGTGTGCCGCGCCGACCTGCTGGTCGAGGTCGAGGCGCACGGCATCGCGTCGGCTGCGGAGCCGTCGCCCCCATGATCCGGCGCGGCTGGCAGCTCGCGTGCTTCTACCTGCTGCTGCTCGGGCTGGGCTTGGCGTCGCTCGGCTGGAACCTGATCGCTGCGCTGATGCTGCCGCTGGTGCCTCGGCAGCGGGCGCAGGCCATCGGGCGGCATGTGGTGGCGAGTTCGTACCGCGTGTTCTGGAACCTCGCGGCCGCGTTCGGGCTGATGGAGGTCGACAGCCAGGCGCTTGATCGCCTGAACGACGATGCGACCGGGCTGGTGGTGGTGGCCAACCACCCGAGCATGGTCGATGCGCTGCTGATCGTCGCGCGGCTGCGGCGCGGCGTCTGCATCATGAAGGGCGACCTGATGCGCAACGTGTTCCTCGGCGCCGGCGCGCGGCTGGCGCGCTACATCCCGAACGATTCGCCGCGCACGATGCTGCGGCACGCGATCGCGAACCTGCGCGACGGTGCGCAGTTGGTGATGTTCCCTGAGGGCACGCGCACCGAGGCCGGGGTGGCGCTGAGCCCGTTCCGCCCGGGCGTGACGGCGATCGCGCACAAGGCCGGCGTGCCGATCCAGACGGTGTTCATCGAGACCGAGTCGCCGTATCTGCGCAAGGGCTGGCCGATCTGGCGCGTGCCGCCGTTCCCGATGGCGTTCCGGCTGCGGCTGGGCGAGCGCTTCGAGCCGCGGGACGGCGCGGCGCTGCCGCTGGACGAGTTGGAAACGTATTTCAGGAAAGAGCTGACGTGAGCATGCGGCATGCGGTGTTGATCCCGAGCTACAACACCGGTGCGACGGTGTACGAGACGGTGCGCGCGGCGCGCGCGCAGTGGTCGCCGGTGTGGGTGGTGGTGGACGGCAGCACCGACGGAACGGCCGAGGGGCTGCAGCGCCTGGCCGAGGCCGATGCGCAGTTGCACGTGATCGTGCTGCCGCGCAACCAGGGCAAGGGCGCAGCCGTGCTGGCCGGGCTGCAGGCGGCGCGCGACGCGGGTTTCACGCATGTGCTGACGATGGATTCGGACGGGCAGCACCCGGCCGGGCTGATCCCGCAGTTCATGGCGAAGTCGGCCGAGCACCCCGATGCGATGGTGCTGGGCAAGCCGGTGTTCGATGCATCGGCACCCTTGCTGCGGGTGCGCGGCCGGCGCATCTCGAACGGCTGGACCGACCTGGAGACGCTGAACGCCGGCATCGGCGATTCGCTGTACGGCTTCCGCGTGTACCCGATCGGGCCGCTGATCGCGGTGATGAAGCGCCAGCCATGGATGCGGCGCTTCGATTTCGACACCGAGGCGGTGGTGCGGCTTGCGTGGCGCGGTGTGGCGCCGATCAACCTGCCGGCGCCGGTGAAGTACCTGACGGCGGAGGAGGGCGGCGTCTCGCACTTCCGCTACGGGCGCGACAACGTGCTGCTGACGTGGATGCACGCGCGGCTGATGCTGGAGTTCCTGCTGCGGCTGCCGGTGCTGGTGTGGCGGCGTGCGAGGCGGCTGCCGCCCTTTCAACATCTGTGACACCCACCGTTTGCCCGGAGCCTGTCGAAGGGCCTGCTGGCACAAACCGTTCGCGCTGAGCTTGTCGAAGCGCTGCTCGCCWGGGCTTCGACAAGCTCGGCAAGCGGCCGGGGGAGTCAGGTTGACATCGGGCAAGGCACCAAGTCAAGGACTGCTTGACGGTCCATGGCAGTCGGCCGCCGGCGGTCGACTGCAAGACTGAGAGCGACCCTTCTCAGACATCGGAAGACTCGGATCGGCAGCCGACAAGCCGACGTTGGCGCCCTTCACAAGCACCGGGCGACAACTCCCACAGCGGCGAGCTGATGAGCTTCAGCCGCGCTTGCGAGCGCCTCTGACTTGCCAGGGGGCGCTTGTCGACATCGTAGCGCTGCGCCCGCTCGCGACACGACGCTTCCGCGGCCGCACTGCAGTACCTCACCTGCTCAGAGTCCGATGGAGACCCGAACTGGCTGTCGCAGAGCAGACACTCAGAGGCACGCATGGGCACGCCATCGCAGCGGAGGGTGCGCGCCAGCAGGCAACAGCGATCAGGACCATTAGGCATGTCTCGCGGCTGAAGTCGCGCGACATCGGCCGCGAGGGGCCGTGCCCGCTGCCACGCTAGAACCTGAAGGCCAGGCCCACCTCGGCCTTCTGCTGCGTGAAGCGATCACTGCCGCTGCCGCGCGAGCCGTAGTGAGCGTACTCGACCGTCGTCGAGACCTGGGGCGTGAGCTTCCACTCCAGGCCGACGCCGATCATCGGCCGAACATACGTCTCGTGATCCGAGTGGCCTGACGAGTCATGCATCCCCAACCGGTTCAGCGCCAGGCCGAACTTGCCGAACAACGCGAACGATTCGCCCAGCGGCATCGTGGCGCGGGCGGCCGCATAGACGAGTTCGGAGGACAGCCTGAGCTGGTAGGTCGAGCCTGGCGCTGGGTCGGCCGCGTGCCAGCTGCCGAAGGCGCCATAGCCCAGCTCGGCCGCCCAGCTGGGTGTGAACTGCACGCCGGCGTAGAGCTTCATCGCGCGTGGGTGGTTGTCGCTAGGCACTCTGCGACCGTTGATGTCGAAGTTGGCTTCGCCCGGCGTGGTGAGGTTGAGGCCGAGATAATGTTCGGGAGAAGGGTCGGCGGCGTGGGCTGAGGCAGCGGCAAGGAGGGCGGCAGCTGCAAGAAGCAGGGTTCTCAAGAATGGCTCCGGTCGGTTGGAAAGTGACCGGGACATTGTTGAAAGCCGTGCCTTAAGGGACGCCCAAGGCGGAGGCCGGCAGGTGCAGCTCGAAGTGCGCACCGTGGCCGCCCGGCCGCGCGAGGCCATCGCCGACCGTGACCTGCGCGCCCAACCGCTCGGCAGCCCGCGCCACAATGGCGAGACCCAGACCGGTGCCCTCCACATCGTGACCCGCGCCGCGCCAGAAGCGCTCGAACACCAGTGGTCGATCGGCTGGCGCGATCCCTGGGCCATCGTCGGCCACACCGAGACGGGGGCCGTCGGGAGTCAGTTGAMGGCTCACCTCTATGCGCCCGCCACGGCCAACATAGCGCAAGGCGTTGTCGAGCAGGTTCTGYAGCACCGAGTGCAGAGCCACCTCGTCGACGTGAACCGACAACTGCTCGGGCGCGGCCAGCACCAGCGCGATGCCGCGGTCGCGCGCGAAGCCGGCCTGCTCGGCCAGCCGGTCCGCACAGAAGTGGGCGAGATCGAGGACGGCCGTAGCACCAGGCTGGTCGTTGTCGAGGCTGGCCAGGTCCAGCAGTTGGCGCGACAGATGGGCGCTGCGCTTGATGGCCTGCTGCAGTGCGGTCGCTGCCGATTCGCGCGACGCGGCATCGCCCGCCTGCACGAGCGCGTAGGCTTGTGTGGCCACCACGGCCAGCGGCGTGCGCAACTCGTGTGCGGCTTCGTGGACGAAGGCGCGTTCGCGTGCGCGGTGCTGGCGTAGGCGCTGCAGCAATGCGTCAAAAGCCTGACCCACGGGGTGCAGCTCGCCGTAGCGCAGGTCAACGCCCAGGGGCGCGAGGTCTTGCTTCAGGTCCAGTCCGTGCAACCGGCGCGCAAAGCGCCGCAGCGGCGCCAAGCCCGTGTACACGGCCACCCACAGCGGTAGCAGCATCAGCGGGAAACCCAGCAGCAACTGCTTGCCCAGCTCCCAGCTGGCAAAGCTCAGCAGGCTGCCGCGCGAAGGGGCCGGCTCGGCCAGGCGCAACGACCAACGCGGGTTGTCCTGTCGGTAGGTCCAATAGGTCTTGCCGGCGATGGTGTGCTCACCGACGCCGGGCTCGGCACCTTCGACCACCGGCGAAGTCGCGTAGATGCTGTGTCCGGCGGTGTCGACGAGTTGGGCCAGCAGCGGGCCTTGAAACATGGGCTGCCGCTCGCGCAGCCGGTTGACGTGGCGCAGGTCGGCCTCCAGCACGCGCGCCGCCAGCGCAGGGTCGTCAATGGCCTCCAGGCCTGCGGCGAGTTGGCGGCCGAACTGGCGCACGCCCGGGTCGGTGGCCAGGGTTTGCTGGATGTCGAGCTGGTCCTCCACAAGGATGAGCACCGCAAACAACGTGAAAGCCAGCAGCAGCGCGCCGATCAACCGGCGCGTGAGCGTGGGCCGCAACCCCGGCAGGTTCATGCGCATTCCAGCCAGTAGCCCACACCGCGCAGAGTGCCGATGCGCGAAGCGCCGATCTTGCGCCGCAGATTGGCCATGTGTACTTCCAGCGTGCCGAACTCCAGCGGCTCGCCCAACGGCGCGAGGCGCTGCGCGAGCTGGTGCTTGGGCACGACACCACCGCGCTCGCGGGCAAGCTCCAGCAGCAACTGGTACTCACGCGGCGACAGGGCCAGTTCCTCACCATTCAGCAGCGCCCGCTGGCGGCGTGGCTCCAGAGTCAACTCGCCAACGGCCCAGCAATCGCTGGCCTGCTGGGCACAGCGTCGCAGCACCGAGCGCAGCCGGGCGATCAACTCGGGCATCTCGAAGGGCTTGATGACGTAGTCATCGGCACCGCCGTCGAAGCCGGCGAGGCGGTCCTCCAGCGCGATGCGGGCGGTGATGACGATGATCGGCACCGTGCTGCCCTGGCGGCGCCAGCGGGTCAGCAGCAGGCGGCCGTCGCCGTCGGGCAGCGTCTGATCGAGCAGCACGGCGTCCTGCGCGGCAGGGTCCAGCCGGAGCGGCGCATCGTTGGTGCGGCGCAGCCAAGTACTGGTGTGGCCTTCAGTTCGCAGTGCTGTCTGCAGCGCGTGGCCCAGGTCGAAATCGTCCTCGATCAACAGAATGTGCATGGAGCGGGGAAGCAGAGCCAGGTGGGCGCCATTCGGAGCGCATGAGGTTGGCGCAAGAGCACAGGGTTGAGCCTCACTGGACCGCCGCTACGAACCGTGCAACAACCCAGTGGTTCTTGCCTAGGCGGCGCACACGCTCGAAGCCCTGGCGCTCGAACATGGCCATGCGGCTGTTGTAGAGGAAGGAACCCGAGACTTCCCGGTCCTCGACGTCCTCGGGGTAGCTCTCGACACTGCCACCACCAAGTTCTGCGATCAGCCTTAGCGCGCCAGAGAGTGTTGCAGACGCTACACCCTTGCCTCGGTACTCCTTGTCAACGAAGAAGCAAGTGATGCGCCACTGCGGCAGCGTTTCCAGTCCGGCAGTGTAGACGCGCAGGTGTTTGATTCTCGGCAACTCGTCTGGTGGCCCGAATTGACACCAACCGACACAGCGATCGGCGTCGAAGGCCAGAGCAGCGCGGGTGGTGCCCTCTCTAACCTTGCGCTCCTTCAGTGCGCGCCGATGCGAACCCCTGAGCTTTCCGTCCGGGTGGAACTCGACGCACCAGCACCCGCCCCAGACGCCGTTATGACGTTCCACGAGGGCGGCGAACGCGGGCCACGTCTTTGGTGACAAGGGCTCAATGCTGAACATGGACACGGTGAAGACGTGAGTTGTGAGGGTTAAGGGAGACGCTGCAGTTCGTGGCAGAGCCCGGACTTCAGCGACTCATGCCCGATCCAGGTAGCAGCTCAAGATCTGAGCTTTGCGATATGCATCGTTACCGTCGATCGTCTGCTGTGCTTGGTCAAACTCAACCCAGTAGAAGCACTCAGGCCCTTTCAAGGTTTCGATCGGCTCCGGCTCACTGACGATAGTTCCAAGGCTAGCCTGCTTCCATCCGCCAAGGGAGGAGACGATGACACGGTCAAGGCGGTTGAAGCTCTTCATGACTGAGCATCCTAACGCGGCACCCGAAAGCCGCCGCTCACGACGGACCGCTCATGGCCGACTGCGAGCACTCCGACGGCCGACAGAACTCGAAGCTTGATCAGTTGTTCCAAAAGAGGCTCAGAACTTCAGACCAAACAGCGCCGACTACCGCTGCCGAGAGAAACCAAATCAGCATGCGCTTCGCAATGACGCCATATCGTGTGCGTTCATCTCGATCAAGGAGCCATGTGTGACCGAAAGGTGCGTTGCCACTCCCGATGACCAGGAAGTAGCTCGGCACAAAGAAAAAGAACGCCGCAGCCGCTAACCAGAGGAGATTGACTTCGAGCACCGAGCTGATTTTGTGATGATCCATCCACCTCTCGAATGGAACGAGCCCGAAAACGGCCCATGCACCAGCAACTGCTGCTGACCTTGGCGTTGCTTCAATGTGCATGCTGCGAGGGCTGGTGAATGTCGTGAAAGACTACCCCGAAGCAGCCTGTCACGACAGACCGCTCCTGGCCGAGCACCGCCCTTCGTACGACTACCCGCGGGCCTCGTACTCGCCGGCTTGACCTCGGGCTACGTCTTCAAAGAGTTTCCACGGGCAAGAATCCGCAAAAGCGTTCAGTTTCTCTACCGCCTCTTTCGAGGCCCGAGCATTGTGTAGATCGTCTGCATCAACCAAGGCTGTCATGAGCGCCCGATTCCATTGCCGCTCGCTTTCCCGCAACCCTACGACCGCACGTGCAAACTCGTCGGGCGATTGAGCTTCCGGCGGAGGATGCTTCGGCAGAGATGCTCTGACGTACTGCAGAAAGAGCGATCGGTTCTCTTCGGTCGCCAACTGAGCCAGCTGCTCGACAGACAGCTTGGCAAACTGATGGAACCATTCCACTTGCTGAGATAGTCTGCCTTCGGACATCGAAGATGGCTGGCTTGGTGTTTGATGAATAGGCGGTTTGGAAGCAGTCTATCGCCAGTGTCTGCAACTGGCCGAACTCGGGCGCTCGCGGCCGGCCATCCGAACGACCGCTCAACGACAGCAGGTCGTCATTGCGAGCCTGCGGACACCCGGCGATGGGGCAGCAGATTCGCGATGTCGCGTGCCCGTTGGGGCGGGAGGCGCGTCAGCACGTCGCGCAGGTACGCGCAAGGGGCGTGGGCGTCGAGCTTCGCCGTCTGGATGAGGCGCATGATGGCCGCAGCGCGCTGGCCAGCGAGCAAGGCTCCAGCGAAGCATCCCAAGCCGCGGTCGTCTGTTCATCAGGACTTCCCGGGACGCTTGCGAAGCTCAGGGCGAAGGGGGCTCAGCACTCCACGATGTTCACCGCCAACCCGCCCCGTGCCGTTTCCTTGTACTTCGTCATCATGTCCGCGCCGGTGTCGCGCATCGTCTTGATGACCTTGTCGAGGCTCACGTGGTGCGTGCCGTCGCCGCGCATCGCCATGCGCGCCGCGTTGATCGCCTTCACCGACGCGATCGCGTTGCGCTCGATGCAGGGGATCTGCACCAGCCCGCCGACCGGGTCGCAGGTGAGGCCCAGGTGGTGCTCCATGCCGATCTCGGCCGCGTTCTCCACCTGCTCGGGCGTGCCGCCCAGCACCGCACACAGCGCACCGGCGGCCATCGAGCAGGCCACGCCGACCTCGCCCTGGCAGCCCACCTCGGCCCCGCTGATCGACGCGTTCTCCTTGTAGAGGATGCCGATCGCCGCGGCCGTCAGCAGGAAATCGATGATGCCGGCCGGCGTCGCGCCCGCGACGAAGCGCGCGTAGTAGTGCAGCACCGCCGGCACGATGCCGGCCGCGCCGTTGGTCGGCGCCGTCACCACGCGCCCGCCGGCCGCGTTCTCTTCATTCACCGCGAGCGCGTACAGGTTCACCCAGTCCAGCACCTGCAGCGGATCGCGCAGCGCCGCCTCGGGGTTCGACGACAGCTGCCGGTGCAGGTCGGCCGCGCGCCGTCGCACCTTGAAGCCGCCGGGCAGCACGCCGTCGGTGCGCGAGCCGCGTGCCACGCAATCCTGCATCACCTGCCAGATGTGCAGCAGCCCGGCATCGATCTCGGCATCGCTGCGCCAATGCTGCTCGTTGCGCCGCATGATCTGCGCGATGCTGCAGCGCTCGCGCGCGGCGATCGTCAGCAGGTCGGCGCCCGAATGGAAGGGCAGCGGCAGCACCGTGGTGTCCGGCGCCAGCACCTTCTGCTTGCTGCCGTCGGCTGCCAGCTCTTCGCTGACGACAAAGCCGCCGCCCACCGAGTAATAGGTGCGCGCCGCGATTTCGGTGCCGTCGGCGTCGTACGCGACGAAGCGCATGCCGTTCGCATGGAACGGCAGCGTCTGCCGGCGGAAGAAGACCAGGTCGGTCTTCTCGTTGAACGCGATCGCGTGCTCGCCCAGCAGCTTCAGCTGCTTGCCGGTGCGGATGACCTCGAGGTGCGCCGGAATCGCATCCGGATCGACACGGTCCGGCTCATGCCCCGCGAGCCCGAGCAGCACCGCCTTGTCGCTGCCGTGCCCCTTGCCGGTCGCGCCGAGCGAGCCGTACAGCTCGGCCAGCACGCGTGCCACGCGCGGCAGCAGGCCGTCGTGCTGCAGGCGCAGCGCGAACAGCCGCGCCGCGCGCATCGGCCCCACCGTGTGCGAACTCGACGGGCCGATGCCGATCTTGAACAGGTCGAAGACCGATACGGCCATGGGGCGTCCTTCAGGTGGAGATCAGCTGTAGTCGGACAGCGGGGGGCAGCTGCAGAAGAGGTTCCGGTCGCCGTAGACGTTGTCGACGCGCCCGACCGGCGACCAGTACTTCTGCTTCTTCAGGCTCTTGACCGGGAAGGCCGCTTCCTCGCGCGAATACGCGTGCGGCCACTCCGTCTTCATCAGCGCGCCGGTGGTGTGCGGCGCGGCCTTCAGCGGGTTGTCGTCCTGCGGCCACTGCCCCTGCTCGACCTTGCGGATCTCCGCGCGGATCGCGATCATCGCGTCGCAGAAGCGGTCCAGCTCGACCAGCGGTTCGCTCTCGGTCGGCTCCACCATCAGCGTGCCGGCCACCGGGAAACTCAGCGTCGGCGCATGGAAGCCGTAGTCGATCAGGCGTTTCGCGACATCCTCCGCACTCACGCCCGAGGTCTCCTTCAGCGGGCGCAGGTCGAGGATGCACTCGTGCGCCACGCCACCCCCCTTCACGCCGGCGATGTTGCCGCTGTAGTGGATGTCGTAGTGGTCGGCCAGGCGCGCGGCCACGTAGTTCGCGCTGAGGATCGCCGTCTCGGTCGCGGCCTGCAGGCCTTCCGAACCCATCATGCGCACGTACATCCAGCTGATCGGCAGCACCGCCGCGTTGCCGAGCGGCGCCGCCGAGACGGCGCCCACTTGAGAGTCGGTGCCGATGCCGGCCGCGCGGTGCGCCGGCAGGAACGGCACCAGGTCGGCCGCGACGCACACCGGGCCGACGCCCGGCCCGCCGCCGCCGTGCGGGATGCAGAAGGTCTTGTGCAGGTTCAGGTGGCTCACGTCGCCACCGAACTCGCCCGGTGCGGCGATGCCGACCAGCGCGTTCATGTTGGCGCCGTCCACGTAGACGCGGCCGCCGTGCTGGTGCACCAGCGCGCACAGCTCCTTCACGCGGGTCTCGAACACGCCGTAGGTCGACGGGTAGGTGATCATCACGCAGGCGAGGTTCGCGCTGTGCTGCTCGCACTTGGCCTTCAGGTCGGCCAGGTCGACGTTGCCGTCGGCATCGCACTTCGTGACCACCACCTGCAGCCCCACCATCTGCGCGCTGGCCGGGTTGGTGCCGTGCGCCGAKTCGGGGATCAGGCAGATGTTGCGRTGGCCCTCGCCGCGCGACTTGTGGAAGGCCTTGATCACCAGCAGCCCGGCGTACTCGCCCTGCGAGCCGGCATTGGGCTGCAGGCTGATGCCGGCATAGCCGGTGGCCTGGCACAGCCAGTCGCGCAGCTGCTGGTCGAGCAGCGCATAGCCGGCCAGCTGGTCGCGCGGTGCGAACGGGTGCACGTTCGCGAATTCCGGCCAGGTGATCGGGATCATCTCGCTGGTCGCGTTCAGCTTCATCGTGCACGAGCCGAGCGGGATCATGCTGCGGTCGAGCGCCAGATCCTTGTCGGACAGGCTGCGGATGTAGCGCAGCATCTCGGTCTCGCTGTGGTGCGTGTTGAACACCGGGTGCGACAGGAAGGCGCTGCGGCGCGCCAGCTCGGCCGGCACCAGCGCGGCCACGCCCTTCTCGCTGCGCGACCACAGCGCGGCGCCGTCGATCGGGCGGGACGGCACGATGCGCAGCAGCGCGTCGATGTCGCCACGGGTGGTGGTCTCGTCGAGCGAGATACCGACGCTCGCGGCCGACGCGCGGCGCAGGTTGAAGCCCGCTTCGCGCGCGGCCTGCAGCACGGCCTCGGTGCGGCCGCCGGTCTGCACCTCGAGCGTGTCGAAGGCGCTCTCGTGCGCCAGCGTGCAGCCGGCTTCCTTCAGGCCGGCCGCCAGCACCGCGGTGTAGCTCGCGACGCGGCCCGCGATGCGCTTCAGCCCCTGCGGGCCGTGGTAGACCGCATACATGCTGGCGATCACCGCCGGCAGCACCTGGGCGGTGCAGATGTTCGACGTGGCCTTCTCGCGGCGGATGTGCTGCTCGCGCGTCTGCAGCGCGAGGCGGTAGGCCGGGTTGCCATGCACGTCGACGCTGACGCCGACCAGCCGGCCGGGCATCGAGCGCTTGAACTCGTCCTTGGTTGCCATGTAGGCGGCGTGCGGGCCGCCGTTGCCCATCGGCATGCCGAAGCGCTGCGTGTTGCCGACCGCGATGTCGGCGCCCATCTCGCCGGGCGGCGTGATCAGCGTCAGCGCCAGCAGGTCGGCGGCGACGATCGCCAGGCCGCCGGCCGCATGCACCGCGGCGATCACCGGTGCCAGGTCCTGCACGACGCCGTTGACGCCGGGGTACTGGAACAGCGCGCCGAAGGGCTTGTCCTTCGCCGCATCGGCGGCCGGGCCGGTGACGACCGTGAGGCCGAGCGGCTCGGCGCGCGTGCGCACCACCTCGAGTGTCTGCGGCAGCACGTCGTCGGCGACGAAGAAGGTCGTGCTCTTGCTCTTGCCGACGCGCAGCGCGAGCGTCATCGCCTCGGCGGCGGCGGTGGCTTCATCGAGCATCGACGAGCCGGCGATCGCCAGGCCCGTCAGCTCGCAGACCATGGTCTGGAAATTGACGAGCGCCTCCATGCGGCCCTGCGAGATCTCGGCCTGGTAGGGCGTGTAGGCGGTGTACCAGGCCGGGTTCTCGAGGATGTTGCGCAGGATGACGCCGGGCGTCAGGGTGCCGTGGTAGCCCTGGCCGATGAAGCTCTTCAGCACCTGGTTGCGTGCGGCGATGCCCTTCAGCTCGGCGAGCGCCTGCGCTTCGGTCAGCGCGGCGGGCAGCTGCATCGGCACCGGGCGGGCGATGGCACGCGGCACGATGGCGTCGATCAGTGCGCGGCGCGAGGCGGCACCGATGGCCGACAGCATGTGCCGTTCGTCCGCCTCCTCGATCCCGATGTGGCGGGCGACGAATTCGGTGGCGTTCTCGAGGGCGCCCAGGGGCGTGGCGGCGGACATCAACATGGTCATTCCAGTGAAACTTGATGGCAGGACACCGTCCGTTCGGGCTGAGGTATCGAAGCCTTTGCGGAAGGTGCCGGTACCGAGGCATGCGCTGCCCTTCGATACCTCAGGGCGAACGGATTCAGGCGTTCTTGACGAGCTCGTCGTACGCCGGCTGGTCCATCAACTGGTCGAACTCGCCCATGTCGGTGACGTGCACCTTGAAGAACCAGCCGTTGCCGAGCGGGTCGCTGTTGGCGAGCGACGGGTCGGCGCGCAGCGCCTCGTTGACCTCGACGATCTCGCCGGCCACCGGCATGTACAGGTCGGCGGCGGCCTTCACCGATTCGACGACGCCGGCGACCTCGCCCTTCTTGAAGCTGCGGCCGACTTCCGGCAGGTCGACGAAGACCACGTCGCCCAGCGCGTCCTGCGCGTGGAGCGTGATGCCGACGGTGGCGGCCTCGTGGTCTTCGATGTTGATCCACTCGTGGTCGGGGGTGTACATGGTGGTCATCAGGGGCTCCTTGGGGGCGATGTGAAGAAGGGGAAGGGGAGGCAGATCAGCCACGGAAATAGCGGTGCGGCGAGAACGGCATCGGCGCGACGCGCATCGGCTGCCGCTTGCCGCGCACCTCGGCGAACACCTCGTGGTGCGGCAGCGCGTGGTTGCCGGCGAGGTAGGCCATCGCGATCGGCTGGTTGACGCTGGGCGACAGCGTGCCGCTGGTCACGTGGCCGAGCCTGTGGCCCTGGCCGTCGACGATGGTGGCGCCTTCGCGTACCGGCACGCGCTCGAGGCCGAGCAGGCCGACGCGCTTGTTCGTGGTGCCGTGGGCGAGCTGACCGTCGATCACGCTGGCACCGGGGTAGCCGCCGGCGCGTGCGCCACCGGCGCGGCGCACCTTCTGGATCGCCCAGGTGAGGCCGGCCTCGACCGGCGTGGTCTTCTCGTCGATGTCGTGGCCGTACAGGCACAGGCCGGCTTCCAGGCGCAGCGTGTCGCGCGCGCCGAGGCCGCAGGGCTTGACCTCGGGCTGGGCGAGCAGCGCGCGAGCCAGCGATTCGGCCTGGTCGGCGGCGACCGAGATCTCGAAGCCGTCTTCACCGGTGTAGCCGGAGCGGGTCACGAAGCAGTCGGCGCCGGCCAGCGTCAGCGCGCGGCCGGTCATGAAGGTGAGGGTGGCGGCATCGGCATTCAGGCGGGCCAGCGCCTTCACGGCCTGCGGGCCCTGCAGCGCGAGCAGCGCGCGCTCGGGCAGCGGCTGCACGGTGCACTTGTGGGCGATGTGGGTCACCAGGTGCTTGATGTCGGCGTCCTTGCAGGCGGCGTTGACGATGACGAGCACGTCGTTCTCGCGGCGCGTGATCATCAGGTCGTCGAGGATGCCGCCGCTGGCATTGGTGAAGAAGCCGTAGCGCTGCTTGCCGACGGCGAGGTCGACGATGTCGACGGGCACCAGCGATTCGAGGGCTTTCGCGGCGTCGGGGCCGACCAGGCGGACCTGGCCCATGTGGGAGACGTCGAACAGCGAGGCGGCGCTGCGGCAGTGCTTGTGCTCGGCGATGATGCCGCCGGGGTAGTTCACCGGCATCTCGTAGCCGGCGAAGGGCACCATCTTGGCGCCCAGTTCGAGGTGCAATGCGTGGAGGGGGGTCTTCAGCAGCGGGGTGTTCGGCAGGTCGATGGCGGACATGGTCTTCTCCGAGGGCATTCACCGGACCAACGAGTCGCCATGCCGGCCGACGCGTTGGGGATGCCCTCTCTGTCCGCTTTACCTGAGAGATTGGCGGCCCCCGGATCCCGGTCAACCGCTTGCCCCTTCGGTGGACTCACTCGGGGTGAGCCTCTCTCCAGCGAGGAACGCCCCTCGCGGGGCGCTTGCCAGTCCTTTTGCCTGAGCGTTCGAGCCGGCATCTCTGCCGGACCTGCGCCTTCGGCGGCTTCGCTTGGAAGCTCTCTCCTGGCGGCGCGAGTTTAGCTCGGAACTGGGGCGTGTCGAACTGGTTTGGGCATTGGCGCGGCAAAGACGCGTGCGGCGAGCCACAGCCTCCCCGCACGCGCCTTTGAGCGCCGCCCTGGTCCTTCGACTTTGACGAGCGAACAAGTGGGGGTTGATCAGGGTATCTCGTCATCGACGCCAAGCCTTCATGTCGTCGATGCTGACTCTCGTGCTGTTGTGCGTTTTCGACTTCAGCATGCCCGCCATGTCTCGCAGCGAACCCGTCTTCGCTCGGACGATCAAGCTGCCATCGGGCATCACATGCCAGACGAGACGCGTGCCTTCGCGAATGCCGAGCTGTTCGCGGACTTGTGCCGGGACCGTGGTGCGGCCTTTGGTGGTGATGATGGAGTCGGGCATGAAGGTCTCCTTGCGTCAACCCGGATTGTCATCCGGGCTTGGCTGCCCAGCTCGCGTGCCACCCACCGCCCATCGCCTGGATCAACCCGATCGCCGCCAGCTGCTGATCGACTTGCAGTTGTACCAGCGCCCGCCGCGCGCTCAGCGCCGATGACTGGGCCGTCGCCACCTCCAGGTAGCTGACCTGCCCGGCGCGGTACCGGTTCAGCGTCTGCACCTCGGTATCGTCCGCCGCCTTCGAGGCCTGCTGGCGCAGCGGCGACTGCTCGGCCAGCATCCGCACCAGCGACAGCTGGTCTTCCACCGCACCCAGCGCCGCGAGCGTCGTCTGCCGGTAGCGGGCGACAGCAGCATCTCGGCTCGCCTCGGCACCTTCCACGCGGGCCCGCGTCGCCCCCGCATCGAAGATCGTCTGCGCCACCGACACGCCCAGCGACCACAGGTTCTGGCTCGCATTGAAGAGCTGGCTCGCCGCGCTGCTCTGCTGCCCATACGAGCCGCTCAGCGACAAGCTCGGGAAGTACGCGCTGCGCGCAATGCCGATCTGCGCATTCGCCGACGCCACGCTGCGCTCGGCACCGGCGATGTCGGGCCGGCGCTGCAGCAGCTCCGACGGCACCACCAGCGGCACCGCCGGCACCGTCATCTGCCAGGCCGCCGGCGGCAACGAGAACTGCGACGGCGCCTTGCCCACCAGCACCGCGATCGCATGCTCCAGCACCGCGCGCTGGCGCTTCAAGGTCGCGAGATCCGCCTGCGCATTCGCGAGCTGCGTCTGCGCCTGCAGCAGGTCGCTCTTCGGCGCGATGCCGGCGTCGTAGCGGTTCTGCGTGATCGTCTGCGAGCGCGTGAAACCCTCGACCGTGCGCGTCACCACGTCGATCTCGGCGTCGGCCTCGCGCAGCGAGAAGTAGTTGGTCGCGAGCGCCGCCTGCGCCGACAGCCGTGCCGACGCCAGGTCGGCCTCGCTCGCCTGCGCCGTCGCCGTCGCGGTGTCGACGCCCGCCTCCAGCTTGCCCCACAGCGGCGCCTCCCAGCTTGCGCCCAGGCCCACCTGGTAGGTGTTGCCGGTCGACGTGCGCGCGCCACCGCCGGAGCGCGTTGCGCCGCCGCTCAGGCTCACGCTCGGGAAGAACGAGGCCCGCGCCTCCTTCACCAGCGATTGCGATTGCGCATACGCGGCCACCGCGGCCGCGACGTTCTGGTTCGACACCTCGACCTGCGCGGCGAGCGTGTTCAGCGTCTCGTCACCGAACAGCGTCCACCAGGGGCCGCGGTCCAACGCGTCGGCGGGCGCCGCCGGCAGCCAGCCCTCGGCCGCGGCCGGCACTTCCTTGTAGCCCGCCGGCAGCGCGGTGTCGGGCACCTGGTAGCGCGGGGTCACCGCGCAGCCGGCCAGCAGCAGCAACGCGGCCGCGAGGGGAGTGAGTCGCGAAGTCATGCGTGGAGTCATGCGTGGAGTCATGCGTGCGCAGCGGCGGCATCAGTGCCGCGGCTCAGGTGGCGCTCGTCGGCGCTGCGGCGGCGCAGCTTGTCGAGCAGGAGGTAGACGACCGGCGTCGTAAGCAGGGTCAGCAGCTGGCTCGCGATCAGCCCGCCGATGATGGCCACGCCGAGCGGCTGGCGCAGCTCGGAGCCCTCGCCGAAGCCGATCGCCAGCGGCAGTGCGCCGAGGCCTGCGGCCAGCGTCGTCATCAGGATCGGGCGGAAGCGCAGCAGGCAGGCCTCGCGCACCGCCTCGAGCGGCGACAGCCCGCGCGAGCGCTCGGCCTCGAGCGCGAAGTCGATGATCAGGATCGCGTTCTTCTTGACGATGCCGATCAGCAGGAACACGCCGATCAGCGCGATGATCGAGAACTCCATGCGGAACATCAGCAGCGCGAGCACCGCGCCGACGCCCGCTGACGGCAGCGTCGACAGCACCGTCACCGGGTGCACCAGGCTCTCGTACAGCACGCCCAGCACGATGTAGATCACGACGATCGCCGCCAGGATCAGCAGCGGCTGCTGCGCCTGCGAATCCTGGAAGCCGCGCGCCGTGCCCGCGAAGCTGCCGCGCACATTGGCCGGCATCGCGATGTCGGCTTCGGCCTGCTTCACCGCCGCCTGCGCGTCCGACAGGCTCACGCCCTCGGGCAGGTTGAACGACACCGTCGTCGCGAGCTCGCCGTCCTGGTGGTTGATCGAGGTCGGGGTCGCGCTCTCGCTGAAGCGCGCGAGCGTCTGCAGCGGCACCATCGTGTTCGCGGTGTTGGAGAGCGCCGAGCCGCTGGAGGCATCGCGCAGCGCCGGGTTCACCGACAGCGTCGCGGTGGTCGCCGCGCCGGTGCCGGCCTTGCGCGGGATGTACACGTCGTTCAGCGAGGTCGGGCTGCGCGTCAGGCTGCGCGCCGCCTCCATCACGACGTGGTACTGGTTCAGCTCGTCGTAGATGGTGGCCACCTGGCGCTGGCCGAAGCTGTCGTACAGCGCGTTGTCGACATCGCGCGTCGTGATGCCCAGCCGCGCCGCGGTCGCCTTGTCGATGTCGACGAAGCTCTGCACGCCGTTGTCCTGCTGGTTGGTGTCGACGTCGGCCAGCTCTTCCTTCGTGCGCATCTGGTCGGCCAGCTTCAGCGCCCAGCTGCGCAGGTCGGCGATGTTGTCGCTCTTCAGCGTGTACTGGTAGGTCGAGTTGCTCGATCGGCCACCGGCCCGCAGGTCCTGCACCGGGTTCAGGAACAGCTGCACGCCGGTCACGGTGGCCAGCTGCGGGCGCAGCCTCGCGATCACCGCCTGGCCGCCGTCCTTGCGCTGGCCGACCGGCTTCAGGTTGATGAACATGAAGCCGCCGCCGGCGCGCCCGCCGCCGGTGAAGCCGACCACCGTGTCGACCGCCGGATCGGCATGGATGATGTCGACCAGCTGCTTCAGCTTGCCCTGCAGCGCCTCGAACGAGATGCTCTGGTCGGCCGCGAGGCCGCCGTTCAGCTGTCCGTTGTCCTGCTGCGGGAAGAAGCCCTTCGGCGTCGCCTTGAAGAGGTAGACGTTGAGGCCGATCACCGCCAGCAGGATCAGCATCACCAGCGCCTTGCTGTGCAGCGCCCAGTCGAGGCTGTGCTCGTAGCCGCGCAAGACGCCGGCGAACACGCGCTCCGAGAAGCGGGCGAGCCGGCCCGGCGGCTTGCGCACGTGGCCGCCCGGCTTCAGCAGCCAGGCGCACATCATCGGCGTGGTGGTCAGCGAGATCGCCAGCGAGATCAGCACCGCCACCGACAGCGTCACCGCGAACTCGCGGAACAGCCGGCCGATCTGCCCGCTCATGAACAGCAGCGGGATGAACACCGCCACCAGCGACAGGCTGATCGACAGCACCGTGAAGCCGACTTCGCGCGCGCCGACCAGTGCCGCCTCGAAGCGGTCCATGCCGGACTCGATGTGGCGGCTGGTGTTCTCCAGCACGACGATCGCATCGTCGACGACGAAGCCGGTGGCCACCGTCAGCGCCATCAGGCTCAGGTTGTTCAGGCTGTAGCCCAGCAGGTACATCACGCCGAAGGTGCCGAGCAGCGACACCACGGTGGCGACCGCCGGCACGATGGTCGCGCGCAGGCTGCGCAGGAACACGCTGACGACGACCACCACCAGCAGCACCGAGATCACCAGCGTGCCCTCGATCTCGCGCAGCGAGGCGCGGATCGAGTTGGTGCTGTCGGAGGCCACCTGCAGATCGATGTCGCTCGGCAGCTGCGCGCGCAGCTCGGGCAGCAGCGCGCGCACGCCGTCGACCGTCTCGATCACGTTGGCGCCGGGCTGGCGCGTCAGCAGCACGATCACCGCCGGCTGGCCGTTGAAGAGACCCAGCGTGCGCACGTTCTCGACGCCGTCGCTCACCTTGGCCACGTCCGAGAGCCGCACCGCCGAGTTGTTGCGCCAGGCCACCACCAGCCCGCGGTAGTCGGCGGCGGTGCGCCCGGGCGGCGGCGTGTAGATCTGCATGCGGCGCTCGCCGTCCTCGATCGCGCCCTTGGGCCGGTTCGCGTTCGAGGCCTGGATCGCGGCGCGCACGTCCTCGGAGCTGACGCCGAAGCGGTTCAGCGCGAACGGCAGCAGCTCCACGCGCACGGCCGGCAGCGAGCCGCCGCCGAGCTCGACGTCGCCGACGCCGTCGACCTGCGCGAGCTTCTGCTGCACGATGTTCGACACCGCGTCGTAGATCTGTCCCGGCGTGCGGGTCTTCGAGGTCAGCGCGAGGATGATGATCGGCGCGTCCGACRGGTTCGCCTTGCGATAGGTCGGGTTGCTGCGCAGCGTGGACGGCAGGTCGGCGCGCGACGCATTGATGGCCGCCTGCACCTCGCGCGCCGCGCCATCGATGTTGCGGCTCAGGTCGAACTGCAGCGTCACGCGGGCCGAGCCGCTCGAGCTCGACGAGGTCATCTCGTTGACGCCGGCGATGGTGCCGAGGTGGCGCTCCAGCGGCGTGGCGACGCTGCTGGCCATCGTGTCGGGGCTCGCGCCGGGCAGCGAGGCACTGACCGAGATGGTCGGGAAATCCACCTGCGGCAGCGGCGCCACCGGCAGCACGAAGAATGCGCCGATGCCGGCCAGCGCCATGCCGATGGTCAGCAGCACGGTCGCGATCGGCCGCGTGACGAAGGGCCTGGACAGGTTCATCCCGCCGCTCCGTCCGTGGAAGAACGCTCGGGCAGGGCGCCGGCGCGGCGCACGCGCCGGCCCAGCCGGTCGAAGCCGAGGTAGATCACCGACGTCGTGAAGAGCGTCAGCACCTGGCTGACGATCAGCCCGCCGAAGATCGACAGCCCGAGCGGCATGCGCAGCTCGGAGCCTTCGCCGCCGCCGAACATCAGCGGCAGCGCGGCGAACAGCGCCGCCAGCGTCGTCATCAGGATCGGCCGGAAGCGCAGCAGCGCCGCCTGGTGGATGGCCTCGCGCGGCGATTTGCCCTGGCTGCGTTCGGCGTCGATCGCGAAGTCGATCATCATGATCGCGTTCTTCTTGACGATGCCGATCAGCAGGATGATGCCGATGATGCCGATCACGCCCAGGTCGTTGCCCGACAGCATCAGCGCGAGCAGCGCGCCGACGCCGGCCGACGGCAGCGTCGACAGGATCGTCAGCGGGTGGATGTAGCTCTCGTACAGCACGCCCAGCACGATGTACACGCACACCAGCGCCGCGAGGATCAGCCACAGCTCGTTGGCGAGCGAGGTCTGGTAGGCACCGGCCGCGCCGAGGAAGGTCATCGTGACGGAGGCGGGCAGCGCGATGTCCTTCGCGGCCTGCCTGATCGCGTCGACCGCGTGGCCGAGCGATTCGCCGCTCGCGGTGTCGAAGCCGAGCGTCGTCGCCGGGTACTGCGCGACGTGCGTGATCTGCAGCGGCGCCGGCTTCTCGCGGATGGTCGCGATCGCCGACAGCGGCGTCGCCTCGCCCGAGCTGGTGCGCAGGTTCAACAGGCCCAGCGTCTGCGCGCTGTTCACCAGGCCGGGTTGCGCTTCGAGGATCACGCGGTACTGGTTGGTCTCGGTGAAGATCGTCGAAACGATGCGCTGGCCGAACGCGCTGTACAGCGCGTCGTCGATGGCGCTGGCGGTGATGCCCAGGCGCGACGCGGTGTCACGGTCGATGTCGATGTAGGCCGACATGCCCTGCGCGCCGGCATCGGTGACGATGTTGCGCACCTGCTTCACGGTGCGCAGCTGGTCGGCCAGCTTGTGCGCCCATTCGGCGACGATGTCGCTGCTGACGCCTTCGAGCGACACGCGGTATTCGGTGGGGCCGGATTCGGCGTCGATCGTCAGGTCCTGCGTGGGCTGCAGGTAGAGCGTGACGCCGGCCACCTTCTGCACGCGTTCGCGCAACCGATCCATGATCTGCGCCTGCGTGCCGCTGCGCTTGGCGCGCAGGTTGATCAGCATGCTGCCGGTGTTCAGCATCGTGTTGTTGGCCGCGTCGACGCCGGTGAACGAGCTCAGGCTCGCGACGTCCGGGTCGGCCAGCACGGCCTGCGCGGCCTGCTGCTGCAGGGCAGCCATTCGGCTGTACGAGACGTCCTGTGCGGCTTCGAGGCGGGCTTTCAGCTGGCCGGTGTCCTGGGTCGGGAACAGGCCCTTCGGGATCACCAGGTACAGCACGATGGTCAGCGCGAGCGTCGCGGCGGCCACCARCAGCGTGAGCGCCTGGCGGTCGAGCACCCAGGTGAGCCAGACGTCGTACTGCGCGATCACGCGGTCGAACAGGCGCTGGGTCGCCGCTGCAAACCCCTTCGCGGTCTTCGGGTCTTCATGCTGTGTCAGCCAGCGCCCCGACATCATCGGCACCAGCGTCAGCGACACCACGGCCGAGATCAGGATCGTGATCGCGAGCGTCACCGCGAACTCGCGGAACAGCCGGCCCACCACGTCGCCCATGAACAGCAGCGGGATCAGCACCGCGATCAGCGAGACGGTCAGCGAGATGATCGTGAAGCCGATCTGCGTCGCGCCCTTCAGCGCCGCCTGCATCGGCGGCTCGCCTTCCTCGATGTAGCGGGCGATGTTCTCGATCATCACGATCGCGTCGTCGACGACGAAGCCGGTGGCGATCGTCAGCGCCATCAGGCTCAGGTTGTTCAGGCTGTAGCCCAGCAGGTACATCACGCCGAAGGTGCCGATCAGCGAGATCGGCACCGCCAGGCTCGCGATCACGGTGGCGCGCAGGCTGTGCAGGAACGCGAAGATCACGATCACCACCAGCAGCACGGCCAGCAGCAGCTCGAACTCGACGTGCTTGACCGACGCGCGGATGCCGGTGGTGCGGTCGCTGAGGACGCTGACGCTGACACTGGGCGGCAGCCCGGCCTGCAGCTCGGGCAGTCGCGCCTTGATGCCGTCGACGGTGGCGATCACGTTGGCGCCGGGCTGGCGCTGCACGTTCAGGATGATCGCGGGCACCAGCGGGCGCGCATCGGGGTGGGCGGCGCACTCGGCGCAGTCGATGCCGGCCCAGGCGCCCAGGCGCACGTTCTCGGCGCTGTTGACGACCTGGGCCACGTCGGCGATGCGCACCGGCGCGTTGTTGCGCCACGCGACCACCAGCGACTTGTAGTCGTCCACCGTCAGCAGCTGGTCGTTGGCGTTGATGCTGTAGGTGCGGGTCGGGCCGTCGAAGCTGCCCTTGGCGCTGTTCGCGTTGGCGCCGGTGATGGCAGTGCGCAAGGTGTCGATGCCGATGCCGTACGACGCGAGGGCTTGCGTGTCGGCCTGGATGCGCACGGCCGGGCGCTGGCCGCCGCTCAGCGACACCAGGCCGACGCCGTTGACCTGCGACATCTTCTGCGCGAGCCGCGTGTTGACGAGGTTCTGCACCTCGGTGAGCGGCAGCGAATCGGAGGTGATCGCGAGCGTCAGCACCGGCGCATCGGCCGGGTTGACCTTGGCGTAGACCGGCGGCGCCGGCAGGTCGGCCGGCAGCAGCGAGCCGCCGGCGTTGATGGCGGCCTGTACCTCCTGTTCGGCGACGTCGAGCGTCTGGCCGAGCGAGAACTGCAGCGTGACGATCGAGACGCCGGCGGCGCTCGACGAACTCATGCGCTGCAGGCCGGGCATCTGGCCGAACTGCTTCTCCAGCGGCGCGGTGACGGTGTTCGTCATCACCTCGGGGCTGGCGCCGGGGTAGAGCGTCTGCACCTGGATGGTCGGGTAGTCGACCTGGGGCAGCGCGGCCAGCGGCAGGAACTTGAAGCCTACCAGGCCGGCGAGCACGATGGCGACCATCAGCAGCGAGGTCGCTACCGGCCTCTCAATGAACGGGCGGGAGGGGTTCATGACCGTCCCGTCTTATTGCTGTTCGGCTTGTTCGCGGCGTTGGCGGCGCCGCTCGCCCCACGGGCCGGAGGCACCCGAGGCGCCGCGCTCGGCCCACGGTGCGGAGGCACCCGGTGCGAAGCCGGCCGGTGCGGAAGCGCCCTCGCCGAAGCGGCGGGCACCGCGCTCGCCGCGCGGGCCCGAGG
>NZ_JBFUFQ010000089.1:0-22277 GCF_056403355.1 Rhizobacter sp. P2_H3
CAACCCGTCCGCCGTCGGCAGCACCACGCTGTGCCGGTCCAGCCCGGTCGCCTCGCGCCAGCGCTCCAGCCCCACCTTCACGACCCGCTTGTCTTCCCAGCTGAACACCCCCGGCGCCCCGGTCCGCATCGCATACAGGTTGCGGTCGATCACCAGCGTGCGCGCATCGCTCATCGCCTCCGACGTGATGCGGATGAACGGCAGCTTCGCGCCACCGACGATCAGGTTGTTGGTGATAGCCACCTCGGTGCCGCCCTGGTGGATCTCCGACTCGTTCGACACCAGCACCGACCCATGCGTCAGCAGCCCGGTGTTCCAGCAGGTGTTGTTGTGGATGCGCGGCCGCCACGACGACGAGGTCGCGAGGCAGGCCCAGCCCACCTCGCTGATCACGTTGTCGCGGATCACGCCGTCGTAGGTCTCGTACGGCCCGTCGACCAGCCGGTCGTCGTCGGTCTCCTGCCCCAGCATGATCGCGTTCGACCAGGTCCGCTCGACGCGGTTGAACTCGAACACCGTGTTGCGCGAGTTGCCCTTCGCGTAGATGCCGATCGACGGGATGTCGTGCACATGGTTGAACGCCACCCGCGTGCGATCCGCGCCGACGATGTCGATGCCCTGCGCGTTGTCGCCGATCTTCGCGTTCGGATGGTGGATGCGGTTGTGCAGGATCTCGACGTCGTCCGCGGTGCGCACCAGCTTCACCACATCGACCCGCGAGCAGCACAGGTCGTTGTCGAGCAGCCGCACGTGCGGCGTGTCGATCTTGATCGCGTAGCCCTCTTCCTGCCCGTCGGCGCTGCCGCGCACCTCCAGCCCCTGCACCAGCCAGTACATCGCCTGGCACACCGTGCCCTTCGGCGCCTCTTCGTCGCAGGTGCGGTGGTAGAAGTAGATCGACGGCCCCCGCTCGGTGCCCTGGATCACCGCACGCTCCTTCGCGTAAGCGCGCAGCGTGATCCACGCGTCGGCCGAGCCGGGGTTGCGGATCACTGCGCCGTCGTAGGTGCCTGCCCGCAGCTCGATGATGTCGCCGGGCTTCACGCGCTGCACCGCGGCATCCAGCGTGCGCAGCGGCGCCTCGAGCGTGCCGACCGCGCGGTCGGTGCCATCGGGGGCGACGACGAAGGTGCGCGGCTGCGCCGCGACCACCGTCGCGGTGGTGACCAGCGCCGCGCTACACCCAGCCGCGAAGCGAATACATCGCCAGACCAAGCCACTCATGCAGCACCTCCTCGAGCGCACCGGGCGCCTCGTTGCTGGGCACGAAATGCTGCCACTTCAGCGCCGTGTCGGCGCGGAAATCGCAGGGATACGGCAGCACGTCCAGCCCGACACCGCGCGCGGCGGCCACCGCGCGCGGCAGGTTCATCGCGCTCGCCAGCAGCAGCACGCGCCCTTGCGCACGCAGGCCGAACTGGCGCTCGCTGAAGAGCATGTTCTCGTGGGTGTTGACCGAACGCGTCTCGACGCTGATCGCGTCGGCCGGCACGCCCAGCCGCTGCGCGGCCGAGGCCATGTGCTGCGCGACCGAATCGGAACCATCGGGCAGCGGTGCGCCGGTGAACATCAGCCGCCCGCCGAAGCGCTGGAACAGCTCGACAGCCATCTCGGTGCGCTCCCAGCTCGGCGCGCCCATCACGACGCGATAGCCGGTCTCCGTCTTGCGGAACCAGCCAGCGGTCAGCACCAGCATGCGCGGGCCGTCGGTGCTGGGCAGCGCCCTCACCTGCGCGTCGGTCGGCACCGGCCACCAGGCCTCCAGCTGGGCGAGCAGCGTGTTGGTGGTCGCGGGGATCGAGACGACGTAGACCAGCACGCCGAGCAGCGCAAAGCCATGCCGCCAGCGGTGCAGCCGCCCCGCCTTCGCGCGCCATGCCCGCACGCTGAGCCACGCCATGCCGAGCAGCACGTACAGCGGCATCGCCAGCAGCAGGTGCACCAGGTCGGTGAGCAGCGACCTCATGCCGAAGCGCCTCAGGCCCAGCGACCGCCGCGGAACCGGCTTCGCCGGGCCGCTGGCGGTGCCCCCTTGAGGGGGAAGCGCGCAGCGCTTCGGGGGTGGGTCATCCTCGTGCGATACCGAACACCTGATCCATCCGCCCCCAGCGGAAATCGCCGAGCAGGCGATCCAGCCGGCTCTCGGTGCGGTGCAGGTTCACGTAGTGCCGAAAACGCGTCTTCAGCCCCGGCCCGGGCACGCGCGGCTGCAGCGGGTCGATCTCCCACGGATGCATGTAGAAGATCGCCGGAGCCTGCTCGTCGCGGTTGAAGCGGTCGATCGCCCAGCGCGACACGCCGTACGGCGCGAAGCGGAAGTAGCCGCCGCCGCCGGCCGGCAGGTTGCGCCCGAGCGCACGCACCGTCGTGATCGGCAGCTCGGTCAGCCCGTCGCGCACCTGGTAAGGAAAGCGCGGCGCGTCCGGCATGCCGTAGTGGTCGTGCTGCACCGGGTAGACGCTGGAGCTGTAGACGTAGCCCGCTTCCTTCAGCACGTCGAAGGCCCACAGGTTGTCGGCCCCGATCGAGAAGCTCGGCGCGCGATACCCGATCACCCGCACGCCGGCGATGTCCTCGAGGATGCGCTTCGCATTCGTCACGTCGTGGCTGAACGCCTCGCGCGACAACTCGCTCGCCCGCTGGTGCCCGTAGCCGTGGCTCGCCAGTTCGTGCCCGTCGTCGACGATGCGGCGCACCACCTGCGGGTAGCGCTCGGCGATCCAGCCGAGCGTGAAGAACGTGGCCTTCGCATGGTTGTCGGCAAAGCGCCGCAGCAGGCGGTCGACGTTCGCCTCGACGCGGCACGGGATCGAATCCCAGCGGTCGCGCGCGATGAACGGCGCCAGCGCCGAGACCTGGAAGTAGTCCTCGACGTCGACCGTCAGGGCGTTGGTGATCGGGTTCTTGGTCATGGACTCAGGGACAAATTCAGCGAACGGATTCGGCAGCGCGGGCGGTCGACGAGACGCGCATCGAGGCCGGCAGCCAGCTGCGCAGGTGCTTCGCGATGCGGCTGGCGGTGCCGCCGTCCCAGTATTCGGGCACGTCGACGCGCGCGGATTCGGTCAGCAGGATCTCGCGCACGGCTTTCAGCGCCTGCTCGACGTTGCGGCCGACGACGATGCTCGACGGATCGGCCACCGGCGTGCCGCTGCGGTCGTTGCCGAGCGTGATGCTGCGCACACCGAGCGTCACCGCCTCCTCGACCAGCTCGCCTTCGCTGCCGGCGATCAGGCAGCGCGCCTGCTGCAGCAGCCCGATCTCTTCCAGGTAGCCCTGCGCCGGCATCACGATCACGCCGGCATCGGCCAGGCGCGCCTCCTGCCCGGTGGATTTCAGCGCGACCAGCGCCTCCTCGCGCAGCGGCCACACCAGCGGCAGCTCGCGGCCCAGCGTCGCGAGCATCGGCAGCAGCTCGTCCATGGTCTTCGGCTGCAGCGCCAGGCTCACCAGCCCGAAGCCGCGCGGGTCGTTCAGCACCGCCGGCGAGAGCTTGGCGCGCGCGAACGATTCGAGCGGCGGCACCGCATGCGGCAGCCCGAAGTGCAGCAGGTTGGCTGCCAGGCTGCCGACGCAGTGCACCCGGTCCGACGGGATGCCCTCGCGGTACAGCGTGTAGTAGGTCAGCAGCTTGTTCGTGTAGAGCGCATCGGCCACGCGGTCGATCAGCACGCCGTTCATCTCGGCGCTGGCGCTGCCGCCGGTGTTGCGCTGGCCGGCGTCGAGCCGCAGCACCGGCACGCCGCGCTTGTTGGCGAGCAGCGTGCACATCAGCACCGCATCCGATTTGCCGACCGCCAGCACCGCGCTCGGCATGAACTCGGCCAGCACCTCGTCGAAGCGCGTCAGCGCGGCGGCCGAGCCGTGCGCCACGCCGACCGCGTGCGCGCCGATGCCGAGGTGGATCTCCATCTTCGGCAGCGGCAGCACCGCGGCACCGGCCGCGCCGATCGCCAGGCCCTCTTCGGTGCCGGGCTGTACCGCCATCACCGGCGGCAGGTCGCCGTACTCCTCGAGCACGCGCGACAGCGCGCCGATCTTCAGGAAATCGGTGCGGGTATCGACCACGCACAGCAACGGGCGCTGCAGCTTGCTGCCGCTGCGCGAGCGCTGGACCACGCCGAGGCTCGCGTTGTTGCCGATGTTCCCGCCGAAGTCCACCGCCGCGTCCAGCACCGGCAGCGCCGGGTTGGGCGGAATCGTCACGTCGGGTCGGCCGTGGCCGCTGGCATGGCCCGCCGTGGACACCAGCATCGGCACGTCGGCGAGTTCGCCGATCTCGCTGCGCAGCTCGCCGGCGGTCTGGTCCACCGTCTCGGCCGAGATCGCGTCCTTGCCCGACAGGAAGGCGGCGAGGAACAGCCGGTTGCACAACCGGTTGATGCGGCGCGGCACGCCGCCGGTCCAGCGGTGGATCGCGTCGAACGCATCGTCGGCGAAGGCCGGCGAATCCTTCCAGCCGACGCGGTGCAGCCGGTGCTCGATGTAGGCGCGCGTCTCGGTCTGGTCGAGCGGCCCGAGGTGGCACGACGCGATCACGCGCTGGCGCAGTTGCTCCATCGACTTCGATTGCAGCAGCGTGCGCAGCTCCGGCTGGCCGATCAGGAAGCTCTGCAGCAGCGCATGGTTGCCGAGCTGGAAGTTCGACAGCATGCGCAGCTCTTCGACCGCCTCGTGCTTCAGGTTCTGCGCCTCGTCGACGATCAGCAGCGCACGCCGGCCCTTCGCGGCCAGCGCGGTGAGGAAGCCCTCGAGGCTCGCGATCAGGTGCGCCTTCGACGCGCCCGCGGTCGGCACGCCGTACGCGGTGAGGATGGCGCGCAGCAGGTCGCCCGATTCGAGCTGCGTGCTGACCACCTGCGCGGCCACCACCTTCTCGGCGTCCAGCCCTTCGAGCAGCGTGCGCACCAGCGTGGTCTTGCCGGCACCGATCTCGCCGGTGACGACGATGAAGCCCTCGCCCTGGTGCACGCCGAACTTCAGGTAGGCCAGCGCGTTGCTGTGCCCGCGGCTGTCGAAATAGAACGCCGGGTCCGGGTTCAGCTGGAAAGGCGGGCCACTGAGGCCGAAGTGCGACTCGTACATGGTCAGAAGCGGTAGCGCAGCCCGGCGTAGATGGCCTGCTCGCCGTCGAGGTCGACGGAGGTCAGCGTCGTGCTGTTGGATTTGACGGTGAGGCGGCGCGCACCGATCGTCGCCGTGGTGTGCGGCGACAGCGTGCGCGTGCCCTCGACGCGCAGCGAATACTGCGTCGTGTAGCGGCCGAGGTTGCTGCCGCCCAGCCCCTCGATGCGCGAGCCGTCGCCGATCACGGTCAGCGTGGTCAGCGGCCCGAGCTTGTAGTCCCAGCCGAGCGACGCCGATTTCTGCTCGGTGTCGTACGACGGGTCGGGGATGTTGGTCTGGCCCGCCATCTGCAGCGCCTGCTGCTTCAGGTAGCCCACCTGCAGGTAGATGCGGTTGCGCCGGCCCTGCAGCGCGGCCTGGAAGCCGGCGCTCTCGCGCAGCTGGGCCACCACCGAATACAGCGCGGACGGGTTGATGCCGCCGCCCACCGGCACCGGCGACGCGCTGCCGGGCGGCAGCACGCCGTTGTCCGGGATGCCCTGGCTCGACACCGTGCGGCTCGCCTGCAGCCCGATCGTCGTGGTGGCCGAGTTGTGCGCATAGACGGCGTCCCAGCCGTTGCCGAAGTAGCGGTGCTCCACCGTCACGCGCAGGTTGCTGCGCTCGTCGGGCCGCCAGGTGACGCGCCCGCCGTACAGCGTGTCGGTCGGCGTGTCGRCCAGCAGCGAGGTCTTCTCGCGCCCGCCGACGATGCCCAGCACCAGCTGCGGCTGCGGTTGCCAGTTCAGCCACAGCCGCGCCTCGCGCGTGCTGAGCGTCTGGCCCTGCGTGAAGTCGTCGCTCTCGTCGTGCGCCTTCACCTCGATCTGCAGGCCGAAGCTGCGCGGCGCGCGCTCGTACGAGACGATCTTGTCCAGGCCCTTGGTGGTGCGCACCTGCTTGGTCAGGAAGTCGGTGATGCGCGCATGCGTGTAGTCGACGCGCGCGAGCATCGAGTCGAGCTCGTTGAAGCGGTGCATCAGGTACGGGCTCAGCCCGTAGCGGCGGCGCGGCTCCAGCTTGTACGAGGTGGCAGCCTCGGGGCGCGTCGCGTACGGGTCGTCGAAGGTCGGGTCGATCCGGTACCAGGCGTCGAAGTAGGCCCAGTCCTCGATCACCTTCGAGGCGAGGTCGATGCGTGCGCGCGGCAGCACGCGCGACGGCTGGCTGTCGTTCAGGTAGCTCAGGCTGCTGATCGCGGCATTGCCGCTCAGCGTGATGCGCGGGCCGCGGCGCTCGAACACGATCGACGGCTGCACCTCGAGCACGGTGTCGCTCTGCTTGATGCCGAGGTCGGGGGTCGCGTTGTCGGTGTGCACCAGCCGCGAGTCGATCGCCAGCACGATGTGGGTGGCCGGCGGCGGGCCGACCGGTGCCGACGCGGCGGCAGCGGCCGACGGCGCGGCGATGCCGCCGAAGGCACCGGTGCCAGGCGTGGCGGGGGTGCCCGGTGCGGCCGTCGGCGCCCCGGAATACTGCCCCCAGGCCCCGAAGGCGCAGCCCAGCATCGGCACTGCCAGCAGTGCGCGGGCCAGGCAGGTGGGGCGGAGGGTCCGTCGGCTCGGGCGCACGTCGTTCAGGTCCGGCGGTATTGCGGGTAGCGTTCGTAGCCGGACGAAGCACGCTGGCTGGCGGCCTTGTTCAGCACGCACCAGACGGTCTCGCAGGCCTCGATGTCGGCGAACGCACGCGCCACCGAGCTCTGCGCGGTCTTCTGCGCCTGCACCACCATCAGCACCTGGCCCATGCGGGCGGCCAGCACGCGCGATTCGCTGGTGGCCAGCAGCGGCGGGCCGTCGAAGATCACGATGCGGTCGGCGTAGCGCTCGGCCAGGTCGGCCAGCAGGCGCTCCATCGCGACGCTCGCGAGCAGCTCGGTCGACTGGTCGGTCGGCCGGCCGGCCGGCAGCAGCGACAGCTTCGGGATGTTGGTGCGCATCAGCACCTCGGACAGGTCGAGCGACGGCTTGGTCAGCACGTCCAGCATGCCGAGCTCGGCCTCGACGCCCAGGCGCGACATCACCGACGGCCGCACCACGTCGGCATCGACCAGCAGCACCGAATGGTCGACCTCCATCGCGATGCTCATCGCCAGGTTGATCGCGTTGTAGGTCTTGCCCTCGCCCGGCAGCGCGCTGGTCACGAAGATCAGGTTGCCGCCGGCCTTGCCCGCCTCGCGCGCGGCCTGCGCGTGCTCGATGATCGGGCGCTTGACGGCGCGCAGTTCCTCGGCGAGGCCCATGCGCGGATCGTCCGGCGTCAGGTAGCCCTCGGCGGCGAGGCGCAGCAGGTCGATCTGCACCTCGCGCGAGCGGGCGTTGGTGGGGGCGCGCTCGGCCCGCGTCGGGCGTGCGACGGTGCGCGGCGCGAGTTCGATGTCGTCGGCGACGGTACGGGCGATCGGCGCCGGGGGCGCCAGCGTGGCGGCACCGCCCGGCGCGCCGGTGACCGGGCCGAAGCCCGGCTCGGTGGCGGTCGGCGCCCAGCTCGGCACGTCGATGCCGGCGCGTCGCAGTTCCTCGAGGCGGCGGGTGGCTTGTTCGATGATGCTCATGATGAGGCGGTCGTCCGGTTCAGTGGGGCTGGATGCCGCCCGCGAGCAAGGCGATCCAGGTCACGTTCAAGGCCATGAACACCACCATCGCGCCGCTCAGGCGGATGAGGTCGAAGCGCTGCGCGCGCTCGGCCGCCATCGAGAGGTGGCGCGACACCGTCCCCAGCACCGGGCGCTTCGCGAAGGCCTGCAGCGCCTCCTGCGTGTCGAAGGTCGGGTAGAGCTTGCCCATGCCGAACGCGGCACCGCCGCCGGCGGCCAGCGCGAGGATCATCGCGACGACGGCCAGTGCGGTGCGGTCCGGGAACGCGGCCTTGGCCGGCACGCGCGGCGGCTCGACCAGGCGGTACTCGGCCATGCTCTTCGACTGGTCGATCTTCAGCCCGAGCGAGGCGGCCTCGCGGCGCGAGACCAGCATGTCGTACTGCTTGCGCATGATGTCGTAGTCGCGATTCAGCTGCGCGAGCTCGGCCTCGGCCTGCGGCACGCGGCTCGCGGTGGCCTTGACCTGGTCCAGGCGCTCCTGCTGGCCGCCGAGCTGGCTGCGCAGCGACGCGACATTGGCCTCGGCCTCGGCCAGCGCGATGCGCAGGCGCTGGTACACCGGGTTCGACGACGCGACGCGGCCGCCGGCCTTGGCCGCCGCCTTCGCGCGCTCGGCCTCCTGCTGGCGCTTCTGGGTTTCCAGCTGGCCGATCATGCGGCGCGCCGCGATCACGTCGGGGTGCGCGTCGGTGTAGCGGCGCAGCAGGTCGTCGAGCGAGCGGCGCTGCGCATCCAGGCGCGAATCGATCTCGGTCTGCATCGCCATCGGCACCGCCGGCGCCGGGGCGTCGACCGCCACGTTCGGCTCTTCGCTCGACAGCTCGCGCTTCAGCGCGTCGCGCGACTGCTCGGCGGCGGCCAGCGTCATGCGCAGCTTGCCGACCTCGTCGGTCAGCACCGACATGCGGGCGAAGTAGTCCTGCCCCGACACGCCGGAGACGCCGAAGTTGCGCAGCTTGAATTCCTTCACGCGGTTCTCGGCCTCGACCAGCTTGACCTCGTAGGCCTTGATCTGCTCGTCGATGAAGCGGCTCGCGTCCTGCGAGTCGCGCTGCTTGCTGTCGTTGCCGGAATCGATGAACAGGTTCACCAGCCCGTCGACGACGGCCTTCGCGCGGTTCGGGTCGCCGTCGCGGTAGCTGATCAGGTACAGGTTGCCGCCGCTGTGCTCGACCTTGATGCGGGCGGTCAGGCGGTCGATCGCCTGCTCGCGCTTCAGGTCGGTCAGCGTGCCCAGGCCGACGCCCGGGTCGCCCATCAGGCGTTCGATGTTCGGGCGCGACAGCAGCGTCTTCGCGAGCATGCGCACCTGCTGGTCGAGGTCGGGCTGGAACGCGAGGCCGGCCATCAGCGGCTTCAGCACCGATTGGGTGTCGACGAACAGCTTGGCGGTGGCTTCGTAGCGGTTGGGGATCACCCACACCATCAGCGCGAGCACCACGGCGGTGGCCCAGGCGACGGCCATCGCCAGCCAGCGGCGCTGCCAGATCGTGCGCAGCACGATCGAGATCTGACGGGTCAACTCATTCATCTTGGAGCTTCTGGATGGGTCGACACGCGGAGGTCGACCGTCTCAACAGGGGGTGGTGGCGCCGGGCATCGGGGTGGCCACCGGGTTCAGGACCAGGGCGATCAGAACCAGCTTTGCGGGACGATGATCACGTCGCCCGGCTTCACGTCGACGTTGGCCGAGATGTCGCCGCGCTTGATCAGGTCCTTCAGCCGCACGCTGTACTGCTTGCCCTGCTCGGTGCCGCGCACCAGCACGGCGGCATTGCCGTCGGCGAACTCGGTCAGGCCGCCGGCCTGGATCATCACGTCCAGCAGCGTCATGTTCTGGCGGTACGGCACCGACTGCGGGCGGGTCGCCTCGCCGATGATGCGGATCTGCTCCGAGAACGAACCCTGGAAGTTGTTGACGACGACGGTGACGACCGGGTCGCGGATGTACTTGCCGAGCTTGGCCTCGATGTCGCGCGCCAGGTCGGCCGGGCTGCGGCCGGCGGCGAGCACATCCTCGACCAGCGGGGTCGAGATGCGGCCGTCCGGGCGCACGGTGACGGTGGACGACAGGTCGGCATTGCGCCACACGACGATGTTGATGCTGTCGAGCGCGCCGATCAGGTAGCGGTGGTCCGGCGTCTCGGCCACCTTCGGCGCCGGCGGCAGGCCGCTCAGGCTGCCGCAGCCCGACAGCACCAGCGCCGTCGCGGCCGCACCGAACCATCCCAACAGTGTCTTGACGTTCATTCTCGAGTTCCCTTTTGTCTCTGCGTCTGTGCGTTGATGCGGCGCGAAATCAGTGGGCGCCTTCGCGGAACAACACGACGCTGACGGTTTCGATCAGCACCAGCAGGTCCAGCATCAGCGAGTTGTTCTTCACGTAGTACAGGTCGAACTGGTGCTTGCGGCGTGCGTCGTCGACCGAGGCGCCGTAGCTGTAGCGCACCTGGGCCCAGCCGGTCACGCCCGGCTTGATGCTGTGGCGCACGTCGTAGAACGGGATCTGTTCCTTCAGCTGCTTGACGAAGCTCGGGCGCTCCGGGCGCGGGCCGACCATGCTCATCTCGCCGCGCAGCACCGACAGCAGCTGCGGCAGCTCGTCGATGCGGGTCTTGCGCATGAAGGCGCCGACGCGGGTCACGCGCGAATCGTTCTTGGTGGCCCACACGGCGACGCCGTCCTTCTCGGCATCGGTGCGCATGCTGCGGAACTTCATGCACATGAAGATCTTGCCGCCGAGGCCGACACGTTCCTGCTTGTAGATGATCGGGCCGCGCCCTTCGAGGCGGATCGCCAGCACCGCCAGCAGCATCACCGGCGAGGCGAGCAGCAGCAGGAACGACGAGCTCGCGATGTCGAACGCGCGCTTCAGGATCATGCGCAGGCGGCCTTGCACGAAGCCCTGGCCGTAGACCAGCCAGCTGGCCTTCAGGCTGTCGATCGGCACTTCGGACTTGGCGCGCTCGTAGAAGCCGGCCAGGTCGACGATCGGCACGCCGCGGATGCGGCAGGCGAGCAGCTGGTCCATCGGGACGCTGCCGCCGCGCTGTTCGCGCACCGCGACGATCACTTCATCGATGTGGTGGTCGCGCACGATGTCCTCGATCGACAGCTCGCGCGAGAACACCTTGTGGCCGCGCAGGCTCGCGACCTGCAGCCCCGGGGCCGCATCGGCTTCGGTCGGGAAGAAGCCGGCGACGTTGCGGCGCAGGCGCTTCATCGTCATCAGGTCGCTGGCGACGCTCTGCGCCTCGGCGCCGTTGCCGACGATCAGCACCTTCGGGATGGTGGCCATGCGGCTCATCAGGTACATCGCGCCGCGCACCAGCACCAGGCCGACCAACAGGTACAGCACGGCCGAGGTCATGATCTGCACCGCATAGCCGCCGTTGGCGATGCTGTCGAGCACCAGGTAGGTCACGTAGGCGCCGACGACCAGCGCGGCCAGTGTGCGGCGCAGCATCGCGGCGAAGCCGATCGGGGTCGGGCGGTACAGGCCGGCGAAGGCGTACAGCAGCGACATCACCATCGCGAAGCCGCTGGCGAACAGGAACAGGTGGGGCACCGTCAGCCCGGCGGGTGCTTCCGGCGTGCCCGGCAGGATGTGGACCGACGAGGCGGCCAGCACGATGGCGAAGAAGCACAGCAGACCGTCGGCGATCATCCCGAACAGGGTGGCCACCGAGACATGTAACTGAAACACCTTCAACATGACGCTCATCCTTCAGAACTTCATCCCGGAGCTGCCGCCGATCACTTCGGCGTGCTGCACGGGATGCAAGCAGATGGCGCGGATTGTCAGTACAGGTGGACCGGTGCCCAATCCTCTAAACGGGGGCTCCCCCCCGTGAACAGGGGGGCGCCGGCAGGCGTCAGGTCAACACTTGATGCCCACATGCAACGCCACGATGCCGGCGCTGAGGTTGTGCACGTCGACGTGGCCGAAACCGGCGGTCTTCATCATCGCCTTCAGCGTCTGCTGGTCGGGGTGCATGCGGATCGATTCGGCGAGGTAGCGGTAACTGTCTGCGTCACCGGCCACCAGCTGGCCGATGCGCGGCAGCGCCTTGAACGAATACCAGTCGTAGAACTTCTCCAGCGGCTTGGCCACCTTCGAGAACTCCAGCACCAGCAGCCGGCCGCCGGGGCGCAGCACGCGGCACATCTCGGCCAGCGCACGGTCCTTGTGGGTCATGTTGCGCAGCCCGAACGCGACGCTGACCAGGTCGAAGCGATCGCTCGCGAACGGCAGCGCCTCGGCATCGCAGATCGCCGTCGGCAGCACCAGGCCCTGGTCGAGCATGCGGTCGCGGCCGTGGTGCAGCATCGCCTCGTTGATGTCGGTGTGCACGACGGTGCCGCGCTCGCCGACCTTCTTCGCGAACGCGCCGGCCAGGTCGCCGGTGCCGCCGGCGATGTCGAGCACCGAATCGCCCTCGCGCAGGTTCGCGACGGCCACCGTGTAGGCCTTCCAGGCCCGGTGCATGCCCATCGACAGCACGTCGTTCATCAGGTCGTACTTCGACGCGACCGAATCGAACACGCCGCGCACGCGCTCGGCCTTGCGGGTCTCGTCGACGGTCTCGAAGCCGAAATGGGTGTTGCTCATGGGTCAGTCCGTCGCAGTCAATGGTGGTGGCCGCAGGCGGATGCGGCCTTGTCGGGCATCGGCGTGTCGCGCGTGGCGCCGGCGGCCTGCAGCCGCGCCTCGTACTGCCGCCAGAGATCAGCCTCCTGCGAGCCCAGGAAATACAGGTAGTCCCACGAGAAGATGCCGGTCTGGTGGCCGTCGGAGAAGGTCGGCTGCACCGCGTAGTTGCCGACCGGCTCGAGCGCGGTGAGCGTGACCTCGCGCTTGCCGGTCTGCAGCGTTTCCTGGCCCGGGCCGTGGCCCTTGACCTCGGCCGACGGCGAGTAGACCCGCATCAGCTCGAACGGGATGCGGAAGCTGCGGCCATCGGCGAACGCCACCTCGAGCACGCGCGACTGCTCGTGCACCGTGATCGCGGTGGGTTGCGGGGTCTGGGCAGTGAGGCCGGCCATGGGGAATCCGAGTGTGGGAGGGTTCAGGTCGCGCGCGACAGGGCCGCGGCGACGCGCTCGTCGAGGCTTGTCAGTGGGCCGGCCAGGCGGTCGGCCGCGGGCGGCTGCACCTCGCGCTGGCGCGTGCCCCAAATGGGCTGCGGAAAGTGGCTGTCCCAGTCGAAGCGCGCGATCACGTGCCAGTGCAGGTGCGGCACCATGTTGCCGAGCGCGGCGAGGTTGATCTTGGTCGGTGCGAGCGCCTCGCGCAGCACGCGCTCGACAGTGGCCACCAGCGTCATCGCACGGGCCCGGGCGGCGGCGTCGAGGTCGGAGAACTCGGCCACGTGCTGGCGCGAGACGACGCGGTAGAAGCCGGGGAAGTTCGCATCGGCGATGCGGATCACGCGCCAGCCGTCGTCCTGCCAGACCAGCGCGCCGCCGCTCTCGCGGCACAGCTCGCAGCCGGGAGCGGGATGGGCGGGGCGGAGGAAGTCTGCAGGCATCTGCGCATTATCGGCGGCCACCGATAACATCGGCGGCTTCTTCCGAGACGGATCGCTGTCATGACTTCTGCGCTCACCCGCCGCCACTTCAACCTCGCCCTTGCCGGCGCGCTCGCGTCCGCAGGCACGGCCCACGCCGCCGACGCCTGGCCCTCGAAGCCGATCCGCTGGGTGGTGGCCTATCCGGCCGGCGGCGGCTCGGACTTCCTCGCGCGCCAGCTGGCGCCGCAACTGGGCAAGCAGCTCGGCCAGACGATCATCATCGACAACCGCCCGGGTGCGGCCGGCATGATCGGCACCGACAACGCGGCCAAGTCGCCGCCGGACGGCTACACGATCGTCACCGGCGACAACGGTGCGATGGTCTTCAACACCGCGATGTACAAGAAGGTGCCGTACGACCCGAAGGATCTGGCGCCGGTGGGTTTCATGGCGCGCTTCCCGCTGATCCTCGCGGTGAACCCGAACGCCGGCTTCACGAGCGGGCAGCAGCTGCTCGATGCCATCAAGAAGAACCCCGGCAAGTACAGCTACGCGTCACCCGGCATCGGCAGCCCGCACCACCTGGCGATGGAGCTGCTGAAGGACCGCACCGGCAGCTTCGTCGTGCACGTGCCGTACCGCGGCACGGCGCTCGCGGTGCAGGATGTCATCTCGGGCCAGGTGCCGATGATGGTGCTGGACACCGCGGCCGGGCTGCCGCAGATCAAGGGCGGCAAGGTCAAGGCGCTGGCGGTGATGTCGAAGAAGCGCATCGCGTCGCTGCCCGACGTGCCGACGCTCGACGAGCTGGGCATCAAGGGCTTCGAGGTGACGGCATGGCAGGGCCTGTTCGTGCCGCACGGCACACCGCCCGAGATCGTCACGCGGCTCACGCAGGAGATGCACAAGGCGATCAGCACGCCGGAGGTGAAGGCGCGGCTGGAGGAGTTCGGGCTGGACGTCGCGCCGACCGACGGGCCGGCGCTGGCGAGCTTCGTGGCGCAAGAGACGAAGTTCTGGCATGCGCTGATCAAGGAGCGCAAGCTGAGCGCGGACTGAGAAACCGCCTCAGCCCGAACGGTGGGTCCTCGTCAGACGAGGACCCGCTCGATCCCGCCGTCATTCGCCATCTCCACATACTCCGGCATCCAGTCGGCCCCGAGGATCTTGTTGGCCATCTCGACGACGATGTAGTCCGCCTCCAGCAGCCCGTTCTGCAGGTCATTGCCGTAGCGCGACAGCCCCTGCAGGCAGCTCGGGCACGAGGTCAGGATCTTCACCGGCCCCTCGGCCGCCACCGCGCCGGTCGCGCGCAGCTTGGCCTCGTCGCGGCGCAGCTCTTCTTCCTTGCGGAAGCGCACCTGCGTCGAGATGTCGGGCCGCGTCACGCCCAGCGTGCCGCTCTCGCCGCAGCAGCGCTCGCTCTTCAGCACGCTCTCGGGCCGGTTCCCGCCGACCAGCGCCTGCACCGTCTTCATCGGCTCCTGCAGCTTCATCGGCGAGTGGCACGGGTCGTGGTAGAGGTAGCCCGCGCCCTGCGTGGCGTCGAGCGTGATGCCCTTCTCCAGCAGGTACTCGTGGATGTCGATGATCCGGCAGCCCGGGAAGATCTTGTCGAACTGGTAGCCCTGCAGCTGGTCGTAGCAGGTGCCGCAGCTCACCACCACCGTCTTGATGTCGAGGTAGTTCAGCGTGTTGGCCACGCGGTGGAACAGCACCCGGTTGTCGGTGATGATCTTGTCGGCCTTGTCGAACTGCCCCGAGCCGCGCTGCGGATACCCGCAGCACAGGTAGCCCGGCGGCAGCACCGTCTGCACGCCGGCATGCCACAGCATCGCCTGCGTGGCCAGGCCCACCTGCGAGAACAGCCGCTCCGAGCCGCAGCCCGGGAAATAGAACACCGCCTCGGTCTCGGCCGTCGTCGCCTTCGGGTTGCGGATGATCGGGACGTAGTTCTTGTCCTCGATGTCCAGCAGCGCCCGCGCCGTCTTCTTCGGCAGCCCGCCCGGCAGCTTCTTGTTGATGAAGTGGATCACCTGCTCCTTGAGCGGCGCGGTGCCCACCGTCGAGCGCGGCGCGGCGGTCTGCTTCTTCGCGAGGCCGCGCAGCAGGTTGTTGGCCGCACGCTGCGCCTTGAAGCCCACGTCGACCATCGCGCCGCGCAGCAGCTTGATGGTCTCCGGGTTGGTGGCGTTGAGCATCATCATCGCCATCTTGTTGCCGGGGCGGAAGCTCTTCTTGCCCATCTTGCGCAGCAGGTTGCGCATGTTCATCGACACGTCGCCGAAGTCGATCTTCACCGGGCACGGGCTCAGGCACTTGTGGCACACCGTGCAGTGGTCGGCCACGTCCTCGAACTCCTCCCAGTGCTTGATCGACACACCGCGGCGCGTCTGCTCCTCGTACAGGAAGGCCTCGACCAGCAGCGAGGTCGCGAGGATCTTGTTGCGCGGGCTGTACAGCAGGTTGGCGCGCGGCACGTGCGTCGCGCACACCGGCTTGCACTTGCCGCAGCGCAGGCAATCCTTCACCGACGCGGCGATCTCGCCGATGTCGCTCTGCTGCATGATCAGCGACTCGTGCCCCATCAGCCCGAAGCTCGGCGTGTAGGCGTTGGTCAGGTCGGCCTTCAGGCGCACCCCGCCGAAGCTCGCGTCGCGCAGCAGCTTGCCCTTGTTGAAGCGGCCCTCGGGGTCGACGCGCTGCTTGTAGGCGGTGAAGCCGGCCAGCTCGTCATCGGTCAGGAACTCGAGCTTGGTGATGCCGATGCCGTGCTCGCCGGAGATCACGCCGTCGAGCGAGCGCGCGAGCTTCATGATGCGCGCCACCGCCTCGTGCGCCGTCTGCAGCATCTCGTAGTTGTCGCTGTTGACGGGGATGTTGGTGTGCACGTTGCCGTCGCCGGCATGCATGTGCAGCGCCACCCACACGCGGCCGCGCAGCACGTCCGCGTGGATCTTCTGGCAGGCGTCGACGATCGGCGACAGCGTGGCCCCGGCGAAGATGCCCTGCAGCGGCGTGCGGATCTGCGCCTTCCACGACGCGCGCAGCGTGTGGTCCTGCAGGTCGTCGAAGAAGGTCACACCCCGATCAGCCTGCACCTGGTCGAGGTTCGACAACCAGTGCGACCACAGCCCGCGCACGTCGCGCAGCAGCGCCAGCGCCTGCTGCACGCGGTCTTCGAGCAGCTCGGCCGACGCGATCTGGTTCGCGTCGTCGCTCTTGCCCAGCGGCAGCTGGCCGGCGACGAAGAAGTCTTCCAGCGCGTCGACCAGCGCCAGCTTGTTGCGCAGCGAGAGCTCGATATTGATGCGCTCGATGCCGTTGGTGTATTCGCCCATGCGCGGCAGCGGGATCACCACGTCCTCGTTCACCTTGAACGCGTTGGTGTGGCGGCTGATCGCCGCGGTGCGCTTGCGGTCGAGCCAGAACTTCTTGCGCGCCTCGGCGCTGACCGCGACGAAGCCCTCGCCGGCCCGGCCGTTGGCCAGCCGCACCACCTCGCTGGTGGCGCGCGCCACCGCGTCGGCATCGTCGCCGGCGATGTCGCCCACCAGCACCATCTTGGGCAGGCCGCCGCGCTTGCTCTTGGTCGCGTAGCCCACGGCCTTGAGATACCGGTCGTCCAGGTGCTCCAGGCCGGCCAGGATCGCGCCGCCGGGCTTCTTCTGCTCGGCGAACATGAAATCCTTGATCTCGACGATCGACGGCACCGCATCCTTCGCGTTGCCGAAGAACTCCAGGCACACCGTGCGGGTGTGCGCCGGCATCTTGTGCACCACCCAGCGCGCGCTGGTGATCAGGCCGTCGCAGCCTTCCTTCTGGATGCCCGGCAGGCCGGCGAGGAACTTGTCGGTGACGTCCTTGCCCAGGCCTTCCTTGCGGAAGGTGCGGCCCGGCACGTCGAGCTGCTCGGTGCGTTCGAGCACCTTGCCGGTCGCATCGAAGTACTTCAGCTCGAAGCGGGCCACCTCCACGTCGTGGATCTTGCCCATGTTGTGGTCGAGCCGCACCACCTCGAGCCACTTCGCGTCGGGCGTGACCATGCGCCACGAGGCCAGGTTGTCGAGCGCGGTACCCCACAGCACGGCCTTCTTGCCGCCGGCGTTCATCGCGATGTTGCCGCCGACGCACGAAGCCTCGGCCGAGGTCGGGTCGACCGCGAACACGTGGCCGGCGCGCTCGGCGGCATCGGCCACGCGCTGCGTGACGACGCCGGCCTCGGTCCAGATGGTCGCCACGTCGCGGTCCATGCCGGGCAGGCGCATCACCTCGACCTCGGTCATCGCCTCGAGCTTCTCGGTGTTGATGACCGCGCTGTTCCAGGTCAGCGGCACGGCGCCGCCGGTGTAGCCGGTGCCGCCCCCGCGCGGGATGATCGTCAGGCCCAGCTCGATGCACGCCTTCACGAGCGCCGCCATCTCGGCCTCGGTGTCGGGGGTCAGCACGACGAACGGGTACTCGACACGCCAGTCGGTGGCATCGGTCACGTGCGAGACGCGCGACAGGCCGTCGTACTTGATGTTGTCCTTTGCGGTGTGGCGGCCGAGCGCCCGCGTGGCCTTGCGGCGCAGCGCGTCCATCGCGTCGAACTGGTCGGCGAAGGCCTGCACGGCCTGGTGGGCGGCGTCCAGCAACTCGCCGACCGAGGCGTCGCGCTGCGCATCGCTCTCGTTGGCAACCGCGGGATTCCGCCGCGCCTGCACCTCGCGCAGCCGGTGGTTCAGCGCCTCGATCAGCAGGCGGCGGCGGCGCGGGTTGTCGAGCAGGTCATCCTGCAGGTAGGGGTTGCGCTGCACCACCCAGATGTCGCCCAGCACCTCGTAGAGCATGCGGGCGGAGCGGCCGGTCTGGCGCTCGTCGCGCAGGCGGTCCAGCAACTCCCAGGCCCGCGATCCCAGGATCCGGATCACGATCTCGCGGTCGGAGAACGAGGTGTAGTTGTACGGAATCTCGCGCAGGCGGGGCGCCTTGTGCGCGGCAGTCGCCGCGGCGATCTGGTTCAGCGGGATGGGTGCGTTCATGGGGGCCAGGCTGCAGCACGCCTGTGGGGGCACTTGGACGCAAATGGTACCTCAGCACCTGTTCGGTGCCGGGCGCGCCCCGCCCCGGGGATCCGGCGGGGTAAATCCCGTTGCCGCGGCCGACCATCCACGACATAAACGGACTGTCACAAACTCGTAGCACACTGCGCGGCTGGTCAAAAACCAACCGTCATTTTCCGGAGAAGTACATGACAACGAAAAGATACGCCGCCCTCGCCGCCGCCGGCTTCGCCGCGCTGGCGCTCGCCGGCCCGGTCCACGCCCAGGTCGAAGTGCAGTGGTGGCACTCGATGACCGGCGGCCTGAACGAATGGGTCAACGACCTGGCCACGCAGTTCAACAACAGCCAGAAAGAGTACAAGGTCACCCCGACCTTCAAGGGCAACTACGACGAGTCGATGACCGCCGCAGTGGCTGCCTTCCGCGCCGGCAATGCGCCGCACATCCTGCAGGTGTTCGAGGTCGGCACCGCGACGATGATGTCGGCCAAGGGCGCGATCAAGCCGGTCGGCGAAGTGATGAAGCAGAGCGGCGTCAGCTTCGACCCGAAGGGCTACGTGCCGGCGGTCTCGGGCTACTACACCGCGCCGAACGGCGAGATGCTGTCGTTCCCGTTCAACAGCTCGACGACGATCTTCTACTACAACAAGGACGCCTTCAAGGCCGCCGGCCTCGACCCGAACAAGGCCCCGACGACCTGGCCCGAGGTGACGCTGGCCGCCGCCAAGCTGAAGGCCGCCGGCGTCAAGTGCCCGTACACCACCAGCTGGATGAGCTGGGTGCACCTGGAGAGCTTCTCGACCTGGCACAACACGCTGTTCGCGACGCAGAACAACGGCTTCGGCGGCCCGAGCGCGCGCCTGGCCTTCAATTCGCCGCTGCACCTGCGCCACTTCGAGAACCTGGCCAACATGTCCAAGCAGGGCCTGTTCGTCTACAAGGGCCGCGCGAGCGTCGCGGTGCCGTCGTTCGTGTCGGGTGAATGCGCGATGTTCACCGGCTCGTCGGGCTCGTACGCCGATGTCAGCAAGGGCGCGAAGTTCGCGTACGGGCTGGCCCCGCTGCCGTACTACCAGGACGTTCCCGGCGCACCGCAGAACACCGCCATCGGCGGTGCGAGCCTGTGGGTGATGTCGGGCAAGAAGCCGGCCGAGTACAAGGGCGTCGCCGAGTTCTTCAAGTACCTGTCGAGCCCCGACGTGCAGTCGGCCAGCCACAAGCGCACCGGCTACCTGCCGATCACGACGGCCGCCTACGAGATGACCGAGAAATCGGGCTTCTACAAGGACAAGCCGGGCACCGACGTGGCGGTGACGCAGATGATCCGCAAGACGACCGACAAGTCGCGCGGCATCCGCCTCGGCAATTTCGTCCAGATCCGCACGATCATCGATGAGGAAACCGAGCAGATCTGGTCGGGCAAGAAGGATGCGAAGACGGCGCTGGACGACGCGGTGAAGCGCGGCAACGAGCAGCTGGAGCGCTTCGAAAAGGCCAACAAGGCTCCCGCACCCTGACGTCCCACCCCCGAGGCGCTGACGCGCCTCCCCCTCAAGGGGGCGCCCCCAGTGGCCCGGCAAAGCCGGTTCCACGGGGGCTGCTTGATCACTGCGCTTACCATCGCGGCCCATGGAAAAACGAGTTCGTTTTGATTCGCAGGTCCTGCCCTGGATGCTGGTCGCCCCCCAGCTGGCGATCTGCGCGATCTTCTTTTTCTGGCCGGCCGCCCAGGCGCTGCTGCAGTCGATGCAGGTGCAGGACAGCTTCGGCCTGTCGACCGAGTGGGTCGGGCTCGACAACTTCAAGACGCTGTTCAACGACTCGGCCTACCTCGAATCCTTCCAGGTCACCGCGGTGTTCTCGCTGCTGGTGGCGGTGCTGGGCATCGCGCTGTCGCTGATGCTGGCGGCCTTCGCCGACCGCGTGGTGCGCGGTGCGCTGTTCTACAAGACGATGCTGATCATCCCGTACGCGGTGGCGCCGGTGGTCACCGGCGTGCTGTGGGTGTTCATGTTCTCGCCGTCGATCGGCGTGGTCGCGTACGCGCTGGACCATACCTTCGGCTTCCAGTGGGACCACCTGCTGAACAGCACGCATGCGATGACGATGATCGTCACCGCCGCCGTCTGGAAGCAGATCTCGTACAACTTCCTGTTCTTCCTGGCCGGCCTGCAGTCGATCCCGAAATCGCTGATCGAGGCCGCGGCCATCGACGGTGCCCGGCCGTGGCGGCGCTTCTGGACCATCCAGTTCCCGCTGCTGTCGCCGACCACCTTCTTCCTGCTCGTGATCAACATGGTGTACGCGTTCTTCGACACCTTCGCGATCATCGATGCCACCACCCACGGCGGCCCGGGCCGCGACACCGCGATCCTGGTCTACAAGGTCTATCAAGATGGCTTCAAGGGCGGCGACCTCGGCGGCTCGGCCGCGCAATCGACGGTGCTGATGCTGATCGTCATCGCGCTGACGGTGCTGCAATTCCGCTACGTCGAAAAGAAAGTGCAGTACTGACATGGTCGAGCGCCGCCCCACCCTCGGCATCCTGGCCCACGCCGTGATGATCCTCGGCGTGCTGATCGTCGCGTTCCCGCTGTACATCGCGTTCATCGCGTCGACGCACACCTCGCAGGCCATCCTGCAGGTGCCGATGCCGATGTCGCCCGGCGGGCACTTCTGGGAGAACTACCTCGCCGCGCTGAACGGCCACGGCGGCGGCGCCGGCTCCAACGCGCCGGTCGCCCGCATGATGTGGGTGAGCCTGGTCACCGCGCTGGTGATCACCTTCGGCAAGATCGCGATCTCGCTGCTGTCGGCGTTCGCGCTGGTGTACTTCCGCTTCCCGCTGCGCGGCCTGGTGTTCTGGGCGATCTTCGTCACGCTGATGCTGCCGGTCGAGGTGCGCATCAGCCCGACCTACAAGGTGGTGTCCGACCTCGGCATGCTGAACACCTATGGCGGCCTCACGGTGCCGCTGATCGCGTCGGCCACCGCGACCTTCCTGTTCCGGCAGTTCTTCCTGACCGTGCCGGACGAGCTCGTCGAGGCCGCCCGCATCGACGGCGCCGGCCCGATGCGCTTCTTCAAGGACATCCTGCTGCCGCTGTCGAAGACCTCGATCGCGGCGCTGTTCGTGATCCAGTTCATCTACGGCTGGAACCAGTACCTGTGGCCGCTGATCGCCACCACCGGCGAGCAGATGTACCCGGTGGTGGTGGGCATCCGCATGATGATCGCCGGCGGCGACTCCGGCAACGAATGGAACATCGTGATGGCCACCGCCATCCTCGCGATGCTGCCGCCCGCGGTCGTCGTGATCCTGATGCAGCGCTGGTTCGTCAAGGGCCTGGTCGATACCGAGAAGTAGAGAAGCAAACACCCATGGCAGCCATCTCCCTCCAGAACGTCGTCAAGCGCTACGGCATCGGCCCGAAGGCCAACCAGGTCATCCACGGCGTCAACGCCGAGATCGGCGACGGCGAGTTCATCGTGATCGTCGGCCCGTCGGGCTGCGGCAAGAGCACGCTGCTGCGCATGGTCGCGGGCCTCGAGGAGGTCTCCGGCGGCGAGATCTCGATCGGCGGGCGCGTCGTCAACGACGTCGAGCCGTCCGAGCGCGACATCGCGATGGTGTTCCAGAACTACGCGCTCTACCCGCACATGAGCGTGTTCGACAACATGGCCTACGGGCTGAAGATCGCGAAGGTGCCGGTCGCCGACATCAAGACCCGCGTCGACAAGGCCGCGAAGATCCTCGAGCTCGGCGCGCTGCTGCAGCGCAAGCCGCGCGAGCTGTCGGGCGGCCAGCGCCAGCGCGTCGCGATGGGCCGCGCGATCGTGCGCCAGCCGCAGGTCTTCCTGTTCGACGAGCCGCTGTCCAACCTCGATGCGAAGCTGCGCGGCCAGACCCGCCTGGAGATCCGCAAGCTGCACGCCGAGCTGGGCGTCACGTCGCTGTTCGTCACGCACGACCAGGTCGAGGCGATGACGCTCGCGCAACGCATGATCGTGATG